>NZ_LJOQ01000038.1:27018-154961 GCF_001672255.1 Anabaena sp. AL09 | reverse complement strand
TTTTCATTTTTTACCTCCTTTACTGACCATCTCCTGTTTAATTACATATCCCATCAAATAAATCATATCAATCAGGTAAATCATAGTTTAAGATGATAGTCATAGGGCTAAAACTGCGATCGCTTGAGGAATCACCCGAAACACAGCGGGAGTATGGGTTGTAATTTCTCCATCTGTGTTAATAGCATGGGGTTTTCTAGTATATATTGTAAATTCCTGACCTTCAAGGGCGCGGACATTCGGCCAATCAATATGTCTACCTTGACGCATAGCCGGAAGTAGGGGAAGAATTTGCCACCAATGATCGATTTCTAAACTATAAAGATCCAGTCTTTGATCGTCTATCGCTGCGTCGTGAACTACAGCCATACCACCACCATAATAGCGACCATTACCCACAGCAATTTGCACAGTTTTCACATGAATTGATTCGTTATTCACGCGAATTTCTGCACTAAAAGGGCGAGATTTCCAAATTACTTGAAATGCAATTGCTGCATAGGCAAATATACCCCAACGCCGTTTAATTTCTTTAGTTAATTGTTGAGTAATTTTTACACTTAAACCCAGACTAGCAACATTAAAAAAATATTTCCCATTTACAGAACCTAAATCAATTCTTCGCAACTTTCCAGAGGCAATAATTTGACACGCTTCCGGTAAAGAGTTGGGAATTGCTAAAGTCCTGGCTAAGTCGTTAGCAGTTCCTAATGGTAAAATACCCAAAGGTAATTGAGTCTCAATTATCGCCTCTATAGTAGCATTAAGTGTACCATCACCACCACCGACAATTACCAAATCTATTTGCTGTTGGTAACGCCGAATCACAGTCCCTAGTTGAGTTGGATGTTCTGTAGATTCTGTAATTATTTCCAAACCCAATTTATTTAAACAATTTATTGCTTCTTGGTAACGTTCTTGCCCTTGACGAGAATTACTATTTATTAACAGTAGTGCGCGAAGACTCATTCTGTCCACCTTTTGTAGTTTATATATCGAATTATTTACATCTATTTCCTGAGAATATCAGCGGCAGATGATCAGAAGGTTGAAACATAACTTGTCATAGAACAGAATACAGTAATATGGTTTTAGCATCAATACCTTGTCCATTTTTTGCTTTGTTGGGTTAAGCGACAGCGCAACACAACCTTATATCTTAGAGGTATGTTAGAAGAAGTTTTCAGTGATTTTACATTTCTTTACACAGTTTGGTTTTATTGTGTTGACTTACTTAATTATCAGCCGTAGTGAATATATATATATATACTTATTATTCCTCTTTTTTTCATTCTATCTATCCAAAGAAATATCTATTCTTTAATATTATTTTGACTTGGCTTTATTGATATAAAATAGCGGCATCTTTAAAATCCAATATAAACATGAGTTCATCACCAATTTTACAAAATATGGAAAAACATCTTCCCATAGTGGGAGATGTACATACTAAAAGTCCCATTGCCTACAAAGCAACCCGTCTTGCAGTTAGTACAGTTAATGCAGTGCAAATGGCAATAGCCGAGTCTTATATCAACGGATTAGAAGTACCGGATGCTGTGTTGCGATCGCTTTTTGATAGTTGTATGCCTGTCTTTTTTAAGTATTTTCCATCCCTGCTTGTACCCTATGAATGGGTATTAACAGAAACAGACTATACAGCCGAAGGTGCGCGGGATTTAATGAAGATTCAGTACGATTTGCCTCAAGCTATGTTGAATCTCATGTTAGGTGAGGGAAAACTTATTTATCCCAAATATAGCATGGGATTGTGGGAAAAAGGAGCAGCAAATCTCGAACAATCACAAATGCAAATGATTGATGATGTAATTGACAAATTAGAAATAAAAGATGGTGATCATATTTTAGATTTTGGCTGTGGTTGGGGCTGCATAGCAAATTATATTCTTGCCAAATTTCCCAATGTCAAATTCACAGGAATTAACTTGAGTCACCACCAATGTGAATATATGCGTCAGAAAATGCAAGATCCTGAAAGTTATCTTAGTTCTGGTCGTTTTACTCTCTATGAAGGAGATTTAAACGATGCCCAATTTGAGACAAAGTTTGACAAAATTCTCTCAATTGGTGTTTTTTGTCATGTGGGTAATTTAACAAAGGCTTTTCAAAAGCTGGCATCTTTTCTCAAGGATAACGGCAAGGTTTTTATTCACATTATTACAGTCCGTACCCCTAATAATATCTCCAGTGTTTTCACTCACAAATACATTTTTCCTCATGGTCGTTACTGGAAATATGACGCGATTCCCAGTCATAATCAAGACCTGAAAACTATTGATCAATGGTATATTAATGGCTCTAATTATTCTAGAACTTTTGCTAGTTGGTTAAAAAACTTTGATGATTCTCAGGCAATAGTCAAAGATTTAGACTACGGGATGGACTATGCCAAATTTCGCCGCATCTGGCGGTTTTATTTAATTTGGTTTGTTGCTAATTTCGCCAGTTGCAATGGTGAATACAACGGTAATGGCCAATATTTAATGGTTCATGCTTAATCTTTGATTTTAGTAGGTTGGGTTGACGTATGTTACCCAACATTATTAAACCTGATGATTAAAGCTGTTGTTGGGTTGCGCTGTTGCTTAACCCAACCTACATTCCTGACGGGATGATAATTGGATATTTCTCATTCATTGAGAACTCCGTGGTGTTACGCTAACTAATTCATAAAGACACTAAATCTTCAATAAAAGTATATATTTTCTCCTCTTCACTAATGTTACACATTATATAGGGAATATTTAATTTATCCTTTATGTAATCAGCATAATCAATTTCTTGTTCTTGAAAAGAACGTAACAATGATAAATCATGTTTAATACTATCTCTTAAGTTTAAACGAGTATATATATTTTCTGGTTCATCAACTAAAAGAATAATAGCACTTGGACAAATTCCTTCATACGTTGAGTATGGAATTTTGGTAATTTCATTATTCTTGTTTAATAGACAAAAATGCCCATCAAGTAAATACCAGGTTTCACTCTTAAAATATTTGTTTATTGCTGTTACTAGAAAATCTTGATTTCCAGTAATATTCTCAACTTGTTTGTTGCGAAGATTTTCTTCTGCCTTTTCTTTAGCAATTAGATTGCTTGCTGAAAAATGTTCGATATTAAATGTTGATTCTATTTTTTTGCATAGTGTTGTTTTACCAACACCATGAACTCCACCAACGAAAATTATTTGATGTTTCATCATATTTATTATTTAGATTTTTGATAAGCTAAGAGAAATAGAAAAATTATCAACCAATAGCAAAATAGTGGCTCTTAGATGCTAATAGTTTAAATTACATTTTTATGATAAGATTAATCAGATTCATCTATTACAATGCAAATAAACTCAATTGTTCACCTAATCTACCTTGCTCCATTAACTGATTTCTTGCGTTATTAAGTGCATCCATCCATTCAGTCTGAATATACCAATTATTACGCCAGTTTATCGTGGCTTGTGGTGGAGTAAAATTAGGGCAAAGATCGTGTATTTTTTTCAGAGAAATGGAAGGAAAAAGAAAGCTTTGATATATAAAAGTACCATAGGCAAATTCACAGTTTTCAAAATATATATCATAGAAATCTTTATCTACTCCTAAAATGTGGTGATACTTCCTCCACATCTGATCAACAGGTAAGGATATCGTTTTATCAGCAATAAAACCTCCCTTGATAATAGAATCAGGTGTCGTTTCGTATAAAAGAACTAGATCACCTAATTCCATGCCAATTGAACGTTTTCGCAACTCGATTTTTTTACTACCATCAATAATACGTTCCGCATAAATTCTCTTAATGCTTAATGCTTTGATATATTTAGCCTGCATAAATACCTCCAAGTTCAACAGCTTTTCTATAACGTTCTAAAGGAAGGCTGTGCATTGTTTGTGGTGGTCCGTTGAGAACACCATTACTGAGTAAGTCATTTAGATGAACCACTTGACGGAGTGGCATAAGGAAATCAAACTCAATAGCCTGTTGTGGTTTTTCTTCACTACCAATTTCTTTCAAGGTGAGAACCCCCCTATTACCTAAATCATTATAGAGTTTAGTGGGCGTTCCAATATAGCGATTAACAATTCTGGCGATCGCCACAACACCAGATATAGGACTGCTGGCATAGAATAATATTAATGCTCCTCTCATGTCATCCTGGGTACGACTGCACTTACCATAATAGACTGTCTTGCCCTTTTGAAATATCTGAATCAAAAATTTAGGAAAAATTGGTATAATATAAGTTGTTTGTGGGGTGTAAACTGACTCGGCTGGATAAGTAAGATTTAGCCAAGAATGCAGAGAGAATTGATAAATGAGACTATTATTAACAGCACTTAACTGAATGCTTCCATCTTTCAATTCAATTTGTGAAATTTCTTCTCTACCTTTAGGCTGATAAAATGTTGATGTTATAGATGGAAATAGAATTTTTGCTTTATTTATTGTGTCTAAATTATTCTGATCAGATTCATAAAAAAATAGTTTCGTTAAAAACCATTCTGGTAAATGTTTTTCACGTTCATATATTTCTCTTCCTATACCTTCTACCCAGAAGCCGTAACGTTCAAAAAAGGGAACAAGTTCAATTTTAGCTGTGGTAACAAAAACTCGTCTAATTAGTTCCGCTTTCCATTGCTCAAAACAAGTTAAAATTAAGTTTCTGCCAATACCACTACGTCTATAATCCTCAGTCACAAAAAGAGTTGAAAGTTTAGCTATTCCATTTACTTTAGGCTTCCAAATAGCAACTCCAATAGCTTGTTTATCTCTATAAGCTACGTTAAAAACACTGTCTGAGCTTTTCATGGTTTTATCGAACCATTGAGGAAAACCAGGATAAAGTGGAGATAATTCATCATTGAGAATTTTGATTAAATCACTTTCATCTCTAAACTCTTTTCCATTCAGTTTTTTAACACCAAATGCAGAAATAATAGAATCAAAAGAATCACCTTTAATATCTGTTCTTCCTCCACCAAATTCGGAGAAATCATCAATGATTATAGAACGATAAAGCATATCTAGAAAATTCTGCAATTCCTTTTGATTGGGAAATTTAAACCATTCTATTCCAGGTGCTTTAGAAATGTGATATCCCTTATTTTTTAACTGTGAATGAATTGTTGTTTCTACCCACTCACCTGGAACTCTGACTGCGCCCAATAATTTAGCTTCTTCTGGATGTGAAGTTTTAATTTGCGAACGTATGCGTTGCCATGCTAATTCTGTAGGATCAGTTTCAATACTCCCAGAAGTTCTACCTATTTTAACTCGTGGCTGTTCCCGTAAATATGAAGGAAATGAATAAATGTAAAGAACTATCTGAGTTTCCATACCCTAAACCTAGAAAATATAAGTGATTATACACTCAATACTTGCTGTTATGTTAATTATAATTTAAGAAAACTATAATCCCCTCTTACCTGCCGATGAATTGGCGAGTAAGGGGGGATATCGAGAAATTATGATATTTTTAGTAACATTCTCTAACCTACATCATCATGAGCGAAACGGTTAAACAAGAAATCTAAGGCATAATTTCGCAGTTGATAATATTGAGGATCTTCCATAATTCTCGCTCTATCTCTAGGTCGAGAAAAAGGAATTTCCATCACTTCCCCAATTTTGGCATGAGGTCCATTGGTCATCATTACCAACTTATCAGCCAAAAATAAAGCCTCATCAATATCATGGGTAATCATCAAAACTGTACAACGGTTATCATTCCAAATTTTCAACAATTCCTCTTGTAATTCTTCCTTAGTAATTGCGTCCAACGCCCCAAAAGGTTCATCTAAAATCAACACTTTCGGACGAATAGCCAAAGCACGAGCAATAGAAACCCGTTGTCTCATTCCCCCAGACATTTGCATGGGTTTCTTTTCCATGGCATCAGCTAAACCCACCATTGCTAAATGATCTCTGACAATAGCCCGTTTTTCGGCTTCTGGCTTAGTGGGATAAACGGCATTTACAGCTAAATAAATATTTTCAAAAGCTGTTCTCCAAGGTAATAACGCATAGTTTTGAAATACTACCATGCGATCTGGACCTGGTTTTATAATTGGTTTTCCTTCTAATAAAACTTGTCCAGTTGTGGGGAAGTTAAAACCAGAAACCATGTTTAATAAAGTTGATTTACCGCAACCAGAGTGGCCGATAACGCAAAGAAATTCACCTTTCTCCACGTTGAGGTTAACACCATCAAGAACGGTAAATGGTCCATTTTTGGTGGGATAAACTTTGCAAACATCTTTAACTTCTAGGAAGGGTTGACGGCTGATTGTGGTTGTAGCTGTGTTGGTAGATTTTAAGTTACGGTTTTGCATTTTAAATTTTGAGTTTTGAATTTTTTAATATCTCGTTATCTCGTTCCCAGTCTCAGACTGGGAATGCTATCAAGAGGCTCTGCCTCTGGTATAATCGAAGGCAGAGCCTTCCGTAATTCATTCCCATACAGAGTATGGGAACGAGAAAGGGTTTTTTTAAGCTGCGGTTCTTCTGGGGGCATCTAGAATGACTTCGGCTATGGAGAAGTCGCGTTTGATTTCTAGGTCGTTAAGATAGGCAATTGGATCATCGGCGTTGAAGGGTTTACCATCAAATAATTGAATGGGTTGACGGGTGTAACTGATATCTAAGCCTAGTTCTCTGGCTGCGGTACTGAAAACGCGGACTCGACAAACTCTTTCAACGATTTCTACCCAGTTTCTGGGGAAGGGAGTGTCACCCCACCGCGCTAATTGAGTCATAATCCAAATTTGTTCGGTGCGACTGGGGCGATTAATGGCAGACTCGGAATAAAATTGGTGATGGGCATATTCCCGCATGGGATGATTTAAGTCACAGGTAGCGTTATTCGGGTCTTCCAGTTGGATATATTCAATATCTGTGCTGACATATTCCTGACTTGCTAAAATTTGGCGAATTTCTTGGGCGTTGGCAGGATCTGCACAATATTGACAAGCTTCTAATAAGGCTTTGGTTAAGGCAATATGGGTATTTGGATAAGTTTCTGCCCAATCTTCTCGTACTCCTAGAACTTTACCAGGGTGTCCTAACCAAACTTCTAAATCTGTGGCTATGGTAAAGCCTGAACCTTCAACTGCTGCCCGATAATTCCAAGGTTCACCTACAGAATAACCGTCAATAGTTCCACCTTTTAAATCTACTACCATTTGAGCAGGAGGGATATTTTTCATAACCACATCACTGTCGGGGTCAATTCCACCTGCTGCTAACCAATAACGTAGTAATAGGTTGTGCATGGATGCGGGATGAACTACTCCCATTCTGTGTGTTTGTTCGCGGGTTTTCAGGAGATAATTTTTGAAGTCAGATAAGCTATGTACACCTTCATCATAAAAGCGTTTGGCTAAGGTGATGGCGTTACCGTTGCGGGTCATTGTCAGGGCGGTGACAACTGGTAAAGGTTGGTTTTTATTTCCTCCTAAACTTAACCACATGGGCATACCTGAGGGCATTTGTGCCGCATCTAAATATCCCCCTGTCATCCCGTCTACAATTCCTCTCCAACTGCTTTCCCGGACTAAATTAACCTCATCCAGACCATGTTTGATGAAAAAGCCTTTTTCTTTGGCGATCGCCAGGGGGGCGCAAGCTGTAATGGGTAAGAAGCCAATTTCTAAATTAACTTTTTCTAAACCATGACGAACCACCGCAGCAGTTTTTCTCGCCCGAATTTTTTTGATGCGTTTTTGTTGGTTGAGGAAGTAAATCATTTCACTTCGCAAACTGTAGTAACTGGGATGTTTTACTACTTCCATGCGTTTGCGAGGACGAGGAATATCTACTTCTAAAATGTCGCCAATTTTCGATTCTGGTCCGTTGGTTAACATGACAATTCTGTCAGATAACAAAACCGCTTCGTCTACGTCGTGTGTCACCATGACTGCGGTAACTTGATTCTCTTCACAAATTTGCATTAATTGTTCTTGCAAATTCCCGCGAGTTAGGGCATCTAAAGCACCGAAGGGTTCATCTAATAGTAATAGTTTAGGACGAATTGCCAAGGCACGAGCGATCGCAACTCGTTGTTTTTGTCCACCTGATAACATCCCTGGTTGTTTATCAGCATGGGGACGTAAACCGACCATATCTATATGTCTGTCAATAATCGCTTTGCGTTCCGCTGCGGGCATTCCATGTAATACTGAATCTACTGCTAAAGCAATATTTTCTCTCACTGTTCGCCAAGGTAAAAGCGAATAGTTTTGAAATACTACCATTCTATCAGGTCCAGGTTTTTTAATTCTTTGTCCTTCTAAAGTGACTAAACCTTCTGTTGGTAAATCCAAACCGGCAATCATGTTTAGAAGGGTAGATTTTCCACAACCTGAGTGACCGATAAGAGAAACAAATTCGCCTTTTTTAATTTGGAGATCAATACCTTTGAGGGCGATATATTGTCCACCACCGGTTAATTCAAAAATTTTATCAACTTGGTCAACGCCAACAAATATAGACATAATTTTGGTAATTGGTAATTGGTAATGGGTAATTGGTAATTGGTGATTGGTAATAGGAATAAATATATTCTCCCCTGTACCCTCCCATTTCCTACTTTTGTTGTGGTAAAATGCGGTTTTGTAACCAAGCCATTAATTTATCGAGGATTAAACCCACAACACCGATATAAACTAGTGCTAAAATAACTTCACTAACCTTGTTAGCTTGATAAGCATCCCAAATAAAAAAGCCGATACCCACAATACCAGACATGACGATTTCTGCCGCAATAATCGCTAACCAAGCTAAACCAATGGAAATTCTTAACCCAGTGAAAATATAAGGTAAAGCCGCAGGAATTAAGATGTTCAAGAAATACTCTTTTTGAGAAAGTTGTAAGACTTTAGCAACGTTATTATAATCATTAGGAATCTCTTTTACTCCCACAGCAGTGTTAATTAAAATTGGCCACAGAGAAGTAATGAAAATTACAAATAATGCGGCTGGTTCATTTTGTCTTAAAGCTGCTAAGGAAATAGGAACCCAAGCTAAAGGAGGTACAGTTCTTAATAGTTGAAATAAGGGATCTAAGGCTTTAGACATGGTTTGATTCACACCAATTAAAATCCCTAAACCAATACCCACAATTGCGGCTAAAGTATAACTAATAGCTACCCGTTGTAAACTAGCGAAAATTTGCCAAAATAACCCTTTATCAATTCCTCCCCGATCATAAAATGGATAAAGAATTAACTCCCAAGTTTCTTGAACTACTTGAATAGGTCCGGGTAATGTTCCAGCAATTAAAGAAAATACTTGCCAAATCACCAGGAAAACCACAATAGCAATTGTTGGTGGTATAATTTCCGGTAATTGTTTACTAATAAATACAGATATAGCACTATCAGAATTGTTACTATTACGACGTTTGGCGGTAAATGTAGTCATGATTTTCTCCTAATTTTGTTGATTTTTTGTTTTGTGATTAATAGTCAATCAATTAAATATTGTTGTTGATTGATTTTCTATTTTTGATTTCAGCAAATATTCTCAGTCCTAAATATTGACTTTCTTGATTTTTAAACTCTTTAAATAGGCTGTGGGATTTTCTGGATCAAAAGTTACACCATCAAAGAATGTTTCTAGTCCACGAGATGTATTAGTAGGAATATCTGCCTCCATAATTCCTGCTTCTTTAGCAGCTTCGCGCCAAATATTTTCTTTGTTAACTCTGTCTATTAAATCTTTGGCTTTGTTTAAATATTCTGGTGGTAAAAATCCCCAACGAATGCTTTCAGTTAAAAACCATAAATCATGACTTTTATAGGGATAAGACACACTACCTCGTTCATCTTTCCAATACAATACTGCCATTGATTTATCATTAATCACACGACCATTACCCATATCATAATTACCTTGTAGGGAATCTTTCAGGAAGGTTGGTGTTAAATTAAAGTAGTTTCTTCGTCCTAAAATTGCCGCCGCCGCTTCACGGTTTTCAAAGTTATCTAACCATTGTTGTGCTTCCATAATAGCTTTCAAAATGGCTTTGGTTGCTTTGGGATGAGTGTCTACCCATTCCGCTTTCATGGCAAAGTATTCTTCAGGATGATTTTTCCACATTTCTGAGGTTAATACGGCTAAAAAACCAATTTTGTCTTTCACAATTCGATAAGGCCAAGGATCTCCGGTACTGAACGCATCCATTGTTCCTGTTCTCATGTTGGCTACAGTTTGGGCAGCAGATACAGGAATTAATTTCACATCTGTATCAGGATTAATTCCACCTGCTGCTAACCAATAACGTAGCCAAAATTCTTGATTAACTTTGCCAAAAGTAAAGGCGGCTGTAAAGGGATTTTTTGTACTTTTTAATTGATCAAAAACTATTTTTCCACCTTTAGCTAAATCTAGTCCAATTTCTTTACCTGCGTGTTTATTAGCGATCGCAATTCCATTACCTTGAGTATTTAATTGGGCTAATACATACATAGGAATTTTGGTATTTCCTTTAGTAATTAACCCTTCTGTCATTAAATGCGGCATGGGCATTTGATATTGTCCACCATCTACACCTCCACCAGCAGAACCAATTTCGGTATTATCTCGCATTGAACCCCAAGATGCTTGTTTAGCAAGTTGTACATTTGTCATTCCCCATCTTTTAAAAAAGCCTAATTCTTGGGCAATAATTAATGGCGCAGCTTCTACAATAGGAATATATCCTAATTTAACAGTAGTGGTTTCTGGTGTAATTTCTGGTGTTAATTTAACTGCTTCAGCTTGTTTCGCTTGGGCTATACCTCCTGGTTCTGGCGGATTTTCTAAACAACCTTTAAGTAATACAGCACCTGCTGATACCCCGGCAGTTACAATAAATTTACGGCGAGAAATTTGGTTAAAAAATTCAGACATGAAACATCTCCCTGGTGAAATAATTTATTTTTTAAACATGAAAATTTAGACAAAGAAATAAATTCTTGGCTTTACTATTGAAATTCCTAGTTATATCTAGGCATTCAAAATTAGCTTTTTATGTAAAAAAGTTAGTTTGTATACTTTGTGATGAACATGGTTTAGTTTCTTAACCTAGTATGAACAAGAGGCATCACTCAGCTAGTGAAATCTAGTTTACAGTGTTTCTGATCAAAGTGATCAATTTTCAACTCGAATTATTAAATAAATATTATATTGGATACATAAGTAAAAACTTATAGTTTGAGCTTAATTTTGTGGAAAGTTTCTAATATATATTGTTTAATTAATGATAATGATTATTTTTAATCTATGGTTTCCGTAATCTTGGGTTTAGTTAATTACAGAAAAAGGACATGAATAGATAATTTTGATGTTAACCATTGAATAAACTCTTCATTCATAGATGAATTTGATGATAACCATTTTTTATAAATTAGGGTTGATACAGTGTAGCTTGCTTCCCGCAGCTTGCGTGGCGAAGCCATAGGGTACGCAGATAAACGCAGATAAACGCAGATAGGAAGGGATGAATTAATGGAGTTCATAATTCTGTGCAGTCTCTTGAATTCTGCTGTATTTTCAGCCTTTACCACCGGTAAAGGTAACACCTTGAATTAAGTAGCGGTTAAAGAAAGCATAAATAGCTAAACCTGGCAGAGTAAACACCATTGAAGCTGCCATAATGTAGTTCCAATAGCTGATATATTGACCTTTAAATGTATTTAGTCCTAAAGGTAAAGTAAACATTTCTGGGTCAAAGAGAATCACTACAGGGAGTAAAAAATTATTCCAACTACCCATAAAGACAAAAACCGCTTGTGCGGCTAATGCTGGTTTAGCTAAAGGTAAAACTATATACCTAAAAATTCCCCAGGCATTTAAACCATCCAATTGTCCAGCTTCTTCTAGTTCTCTAGGGAAATTGACAAAAAACTGCCGCATCATAAAAATGAAAGTAGCATTGACCATACTCGGAACAATCATCCCTGGGTATGAATTTAGCCAACCGATGGCTTTTAAAATTAAAAATGTGGGAATCAGGGTAATTTGCGCTGGCACTACTAACACGGTCAAAATTAGGAAAAACCAGCACTGTTTACCCCGAAAATGCAATCTTGCGAGGGCATAACCTGCCATTGAGTTAAATAGCAAGTTTAAAATTGTGACAGTAACACCAATAATCACACTATTAAATAACCACCGCCAAAATAAAGGTTCTTGCAGAAATATTTGTTTGTAATTATCGAGAGTAAAATGTTTGGGGATAAAATTAAATTCACCGCTAATAATCTCGGATAGAGGCTTAAATGATGCAGAAAATGCCCAGAGAAAAGGAATTACGGTAATAATTCCATAAACTATGAGGAAGATATATAACAGCACTTTCAACCAGAAACTACCAAAGATTTTATTCAAATTTTATAACCTCCAAAAAATTGCCTCTGAATTAATGTGAGGATAATAATTACAAATGCTAGTAAAAAGGCAATTGCTGCACCATATCCCATTTGTAAATTCCGAAATACGGTTTGATAAATTAGCAGGACTAAGGTGAGAGTAGCGTTATTGGGTCCACCTGTCCCTCCAGAAAATATATAAGACTGATCAAATAATTGAAAAGTCCCAATTATTCCCATAGCCATGACAAAGAAAGTCACAGGTTGCAATAAAGGCAAAGTAATATAAATAAACTGTTCCCAATTATTAGCACCATCAAGTTCTGCTGCTTCATAAAGAGTTTGGGGAATATCCTGTAAAGCTGCTAAATAAATCACCATAAAAAACGGTGCTGTTGACCAAATATTCATGATCATAATCCCTTTCAGGGCAACAGATGGATCTCCCAACCAATTATAAATAGGCAGGTTGAGAAAAGCCAAAAAATTGTTTAATAGTCCATTTGTGTTATAAATCCACATAAAAATTAGTGTCAAAACTGCTGAAGATGTAACTGTTGGTAAAAAGTAAAGAATCCGCCACCAATTTTTGCCGCGAATGCCAGAATTGAGTGTCACAGCTAAACCTAAAGCCAAAATAGTTTGGGTGGGAACAACAATAGCCACATATTCTGCGGTATTTTTCAAAGCAATTCCCACTCTTTCATCTGTTAGCAATCTTTGGAAATTACCCAAACCGAAAAAATGGTAATTAATCCCTCCCAACATTTGTACTTTGTGTAGGGAAAGAAATACAGCATAGAGAATAGGCAAAATTACAAATGTGCCTAAAACTAAAATACTGGGAGTTATGAATAAATAAGCTATAAAATTTTCTCGAATCTGTCTATTACAGTGATTTTCTCGTAAATGAAACACATTTTTATATCTCACGCAATCTCTCTTAGAGATCCCGAAGGGTAGGCGCAAAGGCGCAAAGGAAGAAAGGAAGAGGAAAATTAGAGAACCCTACATATCTGCCTTAATTTGTTTGTTTGCTGCATCTTGTGCCTTTAACATTGCCTGTTTTAATGGTTGTTGTCCTAGTAAAACACTAATAAATTGATTATCAAAATTGTTGATAATTGCGGCAGGATTTTTACCTAATTGCCAGGGTGTCGCATAATTAACTCCTGCTACTAATGATGATCTCAGAGGGTCTTGATCATAACCTAACTGTTGTGCCACTGATTTACGGGCTGGTAATGCAAATCCTTTACCTGTCCATTTTTTCATGCCTTCTTTACCTGTTAGAAAAGAAATGAGTTCCCAAGCTTCTTTTTTATGGGGTGCTTGTTTATTCATGACATAAGCAACAGTAAAAACCATTGTGGATTTTTGATTATTAATTTCTGGTATTTCTGCTGTGGCAAATTCTAGTTTGGGAAAGGTTTCTTGTAAATAGGGAATTGCCCAATTCCCTTCAATTACCATTGCTACTTTATTTTGTCCAAACATTTCACTCCCGGAATTTGTGCCGACATCAGATTTTTGGGCGGAAGATCGATCTTTTTGATATTGGTTAATTACTAATTCTAAACCTTGTAATCCTGGATTATTTGCAAAGGTAGCATAACCATTTTTATCAATAATTTCCCCTCCAAAAGCTGTAATTTTGTATGCTTGACGGGCTAATTCAGGAATTTCACCAAAGCCATATTTATTGAGTTTGCCTGTTAATTGTTTTGAATAGCTGCGGAGTTGTTCCCAGGTAGTGGGAGGACTGGTTAAACCCACTTGATTAAATGCTTGTTTGTTATAAAATAGGGCTAAGGTGGAATAGTCTTTAGGTAAACCATAAATACGATTTTGGTAGGTAAAATTCTTGAGTAAGTTGGGTTCTATATCTGTGAGGTCAAATTTGGGTTTAATGTATTTACCAAGGGGTTCTAGGACATTCTGACCCATTAAGAAAGGGGCTTCTAGTGCGTCGAGATAAAATACATCTGGTGCAGCTTCTCCTACTAAGCGGGTTTTAATTACATCCATATATTGATCAGAAATCGCTTCATATTTGACTTTGATCTGGGGATGCTGCTTTTCAAAGTCTTCAATTACCTGTTTTAAAAGTCTTTGTTCTAGAGGATTTCCTGTCCAACCGCTGAGTTTAACGGTAATGAATGCGGGTGGTTTTGGTAATGGCCAATTGTGATAACTAATAATAGCGATCGCTATTATTATTACCAATCCTAAAAAGTTAAATAATCTCTTTTTTCTCACAATTTAATTGAGATGAATTCAGAATTGATGTCAATACTGTTCGGTTAAGAGTTTTTGTAGGTTGAGTTAAGCGACAACCCAATAAAAGTTCGTAAATGTTGGGTTTCCTAAGGTCAAACCAACCTACCAGATTTAAATACAAAAACCCCACCTCCCCGCAAGCGACGAGGGGATTTAAGATGTATGTTATTTAAGTACATACGCTTATAATTTATTTCAAATGCTGGTATGGATCATCTCTCTATGGGATGGGTTTGAGTTCTATATTTTGTTAATGAAATCACGGAAACTAAAATGATAGAAGCTGTAGTAAGTATTTTCTGATCTATTTTCTTAGACTAAAAATTCTACCCAATTTTCTAATAATTCCTCAACATCATATTCATCAGTATTTAGGAAATTGGCAATATCTGTAACTGATATGGGTTGTGTTGTCTGGGCTAAAACTCCTTCATTAAATCAAAACCTGTTGGATGAATTTTATACTTAAGGTCGCTTATTGGCGGACTTTTGTAATAAAATTTTTATCCGACCATTTTTAACTCTCCAAAGACATCATTCATCTCTTGCTCAATTCTCTTCAGTTTTAGCTGTATTTTATTTTTAAATTCAGCATCTAGTGTTTCATTCAATTGGTTATAAACTGCTTCATAATCAATTTCTAAAATTGCGAAACGTTTTTCCAATTCCCTGACTTTAATTTCTTGTACTCGATTAAAAGAACGAGAAGAATTTATTGGTTTTTGCTGCATGGCTTGATGTAAAAAATCCCCAGTTTCCACTAACACAGTTATAGGCATCCTAAATGCCGCTTTGACTCCTTCTCGCTTTTTCTCTGCGGGTACAGCCATACCCACAACTCCCTGTAATGGTTTATCCCACACAGGAGAACCACTAAAACCAAGCTCAATCTGATATCCAGGAACTTTAATGGCTTCTATCTGTATCGAGCGAGTAGCTTGGGCATCT
The DNA here is from genome assembly GCF_001672255.1 of Anabaena sp. AL09. Lineage (NCBI taxonomy): Bacteria > Bacillati > Cyanobacteriota > Cyanophyceae > Nostocales > Nostocaceae > Anabaena > Anabaena sp. AL09. The sequence goes on along the minus strand of NZ_LJOQ01000038.1, from coordinate 139,363 downwards.
CCCTGTAATGGTTTATCCCACACAGGAGAATCACTAAAACCAAGCTCAATCTGATATCTAGGAACTTTAATGGCTTCTATCTGTATCGAGTGAGTAGCTTGGGCATCAAGCAGTTCATCATTAGCCCAGACACCAAGATCATGTCCTTGGGGAAAGCCAAAGAGCCGGAAGGTAAGAAGATGGTACTGATTCACTAAAAAACCAGCGCCAACAACTTTACAGTTTTTATTATAAATGCGAGCAAGCGCACTTCTAAAGGTTTGAAAGTAATTTTCAGTTGACATACAATCTATAAATCCTGGTACACTGCGTTTCTCGCCCAGATGGTAAAGCGACTCTCTCCGTAGCAAGAGATGTATCTTCTGATTCCTCAATTTCCACTAAGAATTTACCGCCATTTTCTAGCTCAAATTCAACCAATTGCTTTTCTAGCATATATATAATGTTAAATAGACTATGTATTGTCAAGTATACAATATTGTCTGCTTATTGGAAAAGCAAAAACTACCACTAGTACCGCAGGGCGGAATTAAAAATTAACAATTAAAAATTAAAAAAGCAGATTGTATAAGCTTTTTAGGGATTTTTAATTGGTGCTTTATACTACCACTAACGCACTCTAAGTATTTGCTCCTTGAGCTTATGTTGGCAGGTATAATGACAACTCTGAACTAAATTACCTGATATTCCATGACCAACCCTCGTCAAGTTGCCTTTATCGCCCTCAAACAAGTACACAAAGAAGCTTATGCTATTGTTGCTTTAGACTATTGTATTTCCACCGTCCCCTTATAGCCATCAATGCGAACTTCCTGACCATCTTGCAGCAGATACGTCGCACCACGCACATCCATAACAGCAGGAATACCGTATTCACGGGCGATAATTGCTCCGTGAGAAAGTTTACCCCCAGCTTCAGCAATTAAACCCCCAGCTTGCACGAGGATAGGGGCCCAACCGGAATCTGTGTAAGGAACTACAAGGATGGTGTTTTTATCAATATCATGGGCTTCTTGCAAAGTTCGGACTACTTTCACCCGTCCTTGAATTTGTCCTTGACTAGCAGGAATACCTAATAAAATCTTGTCAGAGGGATCAATTACCGGGGCAATGGGGTGAGGAGGATTATAACCGTAAACTACGGCGGGAATTTGCGTAATTTGGCTATCTTGGAGAAATTGCGATCGCCTTTTTTCGACTAATGCCAATAAATGATTCCTAAAAGCTACATCTGAATTAATCACTAAATCACGAATTTCATCTAACTTGAGAAAGAAAATATCTCCTAATTGTCTTAATACCCTAGACTCAAGCCAAATCTGTTCCAAAGCCAAAAATGTCCATCGTAATTCAGCTAACAAGCGAGAATAAACTTCCGTTACCCGTCCTTTCAGATCAACTCGTTTTTGCACTAAATTTGCCTGTTCGGGACGGGAATCATCTAAATTTGGCAATTCAGGTGCTTGTAACAACTGGATAAATAATTGTCTAACTATTTGGGGATTTTCTCGCCAAGTGGGAACAGAAATATCTGTACCGACTTCACTTAAATAACCATAATCCTCAATCAATTCGTCAATTTCATCTAAAATTCTTTCCCCTGCGGGCGTTTCTGCCAATTGTGCAAATACTTGTTCTGGTTTAAAATCATAGTTACCAGCTATTAAGATTTGTTTAGCATCCGCAACCAGAAGACGCATAGCTCTTAATGATGCTACCTCTGGGGTGACACTATTATCAATTTCCTCTGTCTTTGCCCCCAAAACCGCTTGGCGAATAGCTGCACTCAAAGGGGCTAAAATACTGTAGTAAGTTCCCCGATGTAATAAGTCGAGAATTAAATCTATTCTAGTTAATAATTGATCTAGTGATAATTCGGCAATGACGACATTTGATAATTGGGTTAATCCCGGAATGAAAACTTGGCGATAATCCGATTTAAAATCTTTGTCTAAATCAATTTCCCGCTTGAGTAACTTTGTTAGTCCTGGTAAATTAGCTAAAGTGGAATTTAGAGCAGGTTTACTCATACTTGCACCTCTAGTCAGAAATTCCAGACTTTCTGGAGGTAATCCCATTTCCAAAAAGATTTCTCCTAACAAGGAAGCATTAAAATAGGCTCTAGAATAATGCAATGTTGCTGTTGTGGCAAAATCTAAGCGTTTAGCACGATCACCCAAAACTATACTAAAAATTTCTCCCCACACACCACAGGTTAAAGGAGAATTAATAGACCAAGTTAAGGGGTGAATAACTCCCGGAATTACCTCAGCGGCGATTTTCCTTGTCCATAAGGGTAAAAGCGTAGTGATTGGTCTTGCCTGTAATACCCACAGATTTTGACCATCATAACTCCATTCAATGTCTTGGGGAATACCCAAATAACGTCTTTCTAAACGACGGGCTAGGTATGCAACTTGCTTAATTAATGCTTGGGGAACTTTCCCATTGCCTTCAAATTGCAGACAAGACAATTTTTCATCACCAGCAACCACGACTAGATATTGTTCTGGTGTCACTTTTCCCGATACGATTTGCGTAGGACTACCAGATACAGCTTCGATAACTACACCCTCACCCTGTTGAGAAATGGGATCTCGGCTAAAAGCTACGCCAGAGAATACGCTTTGAACTTGTTGCTGAATGAGTACCCCCATTGCCGCATCTTCTGATCTGCTGCGACGGCGATATTCGACGGCACTGGGATGATTATAGGAGGCTTGGACTTGAGCGATCGCTTGTCGTAGTTCTGCCTTACTGATCACATTTAAAATTGTTTCATACTGTCCCGCTGCTGATGCCTGTTGGGAGTCTTCCCCAATGGCAGAAGAACGCACTACTAAAGGTGAAAGTTGTGATGGTTGCAGAAAATCAATTAAAGGTGTGGGATCATCATCAGGAGATAATACCCAACCTTTCGGAACTGCATAACCCCAACGTTTAAGTTGCGATAATGTTGCAGATTTAGCTCCTACGACTTCCCCATCTAAGTCATCATCTAAAGTAATAATCTTCTCCTCATTATTTAAATATGCCATCATTGGTTGAGATTCTGGATTTGCTTCCTCAACTGGGAGATTTAAATCATCAGGAATTTGGTTATAAATCCAGTAAATTAATGCCGACAAGGCAAAAGCAGCAATAATTCTGGCTATATCCTGGGAATGGACAATCCCCACAAATAGGGGAAATATGACTAATACCCCTAATTTAATTGTTTCTTTAGAGCGAGTGATCAAAAAGCCAATAGCTGCAAGTAAGCTAACAAAGGCAGCTACCAAAGGATCATGTGCCAGCAAACCCCAAGCGACGTTTGTTGTTCCTGCCCCTTTAGTAGCCACGTATCTACCGATAACCAAGGCAATTAAAGCGATAATTTCGGAGAATGGTTGTGAAGGAAAACAATATTGGGCAATTGTGACAACAGCAACGCCCTTGACGGCTTCAGAGACGACACAGATGCTTCCTGCTAATTTACCACCGTGATAAAATGCCGCTGCAACGCTAATATTTCCTGTCCCCATATTGGCTAATTTTTTACCACTCAGGGCATAAGTAATCCAGGAAATGAGCGGTATTGCCCCTAACAGTGGACAAAAAATTAAAATAATTAAGATCCCAAAAAAATTAATCATTATTTTATAATCTAAAATTTTAGAGCGGAAATTTCTCAGTTTGTTGTTAACAAAAATAACTATTTACTATACAGGACACTAGAGAGCAATGGTAGTCTTACTTGCTAGTGTCCTGAATTGTTATTCTCGGAATCTATCCTAGTGCATAAGCACCAGTAAGCGCCCATAGAATCAGTCCAGCAATTGATCCTAAAAGTACCACAGTGGAGATGGTAATTAATTTAGGTGAATCTGCACCTTCAAATTTCATAATTCCGCGATTTAAATCGGACATTGTTTTCTAAGCCTCCTTGATTACAGGGCTAATCTGTCCGTTCTGATTTTAATCCTTCTGTTGCCAGATGGTGTTAAATTCTCATTACGATTTTTTTTCAGCTTGGCTACAGCAGGTAATAGCGGATTTATTTTTTAATTGTTTGTGTTGTAACCATGAGAATTAGTGTTTATTTGTTTCTCTATAGAGAAATTGAGAAGTTGCATAAATTAAAATTTGATTTATCTACTTTTTACCGAATTTAATAAACTAAATCATAGCCCCCTCCTCGCAAGCGGGGAGGGGTTCTTTATTGCCGAAAAGATTAATTATCCTTAATCCAAAGTGCTAAACCACCACCACGACCACGGGCAGCAATCAAGTTTTCGGTAATTAGAAAGAAAGCAAAAAAAGGTAATTTAGCTATAGGTTGGTTATCAAAATTCCCACTTTCAACTTTACCAGAGCGAATTTGTTTATTGACAAACATCCAATTAAATAAACTAATTTGCATTTGGGTAAAATCAAAAGCCAATAAATTCTTTTTTCCTAAATATTTTATTGGTCCTGTGAGTTTCAATAAAATCCCTCCCAATTGGACCTGATTAGCAATTTCCCCCTTTCCTAAAGTCTGTTCTTCTGTGCTACTAAAACAAAGATGAATTTTCGTCAATTTCGGGACATACCAACCCTTACCTAAAATAATTCCGCCCCGGTTTCTAACTTTTTTAGTCCCAGTAGCAAAACAAAGTCGCCATTTACCACCCAGAGATTCAAAAGGGTAATTTAACTTTTGTAGCTTTGCGGTTTTTTCCGCTTCCAGCAACGCATTTACGATTACTTCAGCCGGGGGAACTTGACTTCCTTCCCGATACGCAGTAGCAGCACGGGATAAGGAGGTGATAAAGTCAGAAGGGGAATGAGATATTAAATTAGCTGTCATAAAAGTATTATTGATGTAAGTATTGCTATGTTTTTTTATAACCTAACTAAATTCTAACGTTTATTTAATTAGCTTCTTAATTAGAGTATAATGAATATACGATTTTTAGCTAATAATTTTAGTCGCTAGAAACTCAAGTAATTGTTTGTGGTTTGGGAAGTGTAATAACTCACCTGTAAATATAAAGAGGTGGAATAATGGACACTAGAAAACTCCTGAAGTCATATAAATCAGGAGAAAGGAATTTCTCTGGCATAAATCTGCACCAAGCTAAGTTAAATCATGTTGATTTGAGAGGAATAAATTTAGAAGCAGCAGATTTAAGCGGTGCTGATCTTAGTAGGGCAAATTTAAGCGATTGTAATCTTAGTAGAGCAAATTTAACTAATGCTGATTTAAGTAGAGCAAATTTAGAAAATGCAAACTTAAGTGAAGTCAACTTAATTGGTGCTGATTTAACCAGAGTCAGCCTCAAAAAAACTAACCTGAGTCGTGCTGATTTGCGAACTGCAAATTTAACTTCAGCAAACTTGGTAGGTGCAAACCTTAGTCAAGCAGAAATGAGTGGTGCTGACTTTACCGGTGCAAATCTCCATAAAGCCAATTTAATTGATAGTAATATCAATGAAGCCGAATTAATGGGCGTTGATTTAACAACAACTATCATAACTGAACTTGAGATAACTGGAGAAATTTTGCATATAGGTTTATCTCATAAATGGATAACTTGGGCTGGTAGTTATTGATATTTTGACAACCTGGCAAAATCAATATAACACCAATTTGAAAAAAGAATGGGATAAAAAAGGTATGTAGGGTGTGTAAAGCTCTTGCAGGCATGGTTACGCTTAGAGCGACACCATAACGCACCCTACAATACTGCTTTAAACCTTGAATGGATGAAAATTGTCAGTAAAAAAATAGGTCTATTTTAATATTAAGTTTAATTCTTTGAAAGCAGGAGATTTTTCATCTACAATAATATGATCTGGTGCGGATTTTTCTCCACTAATTGATAATTTATAATTTCCTCTTTGCAATCTTTCTAAATAATAAACTCCTCCTTCATTAGTAATAGAAGATACTGGAGGCTTGCCTGTTGTTATTGCTTCAATTTTTGCTCCACCAACCGGATTTCCTTGATTATCTTTAACCACACCAGATACAGTATAACTGGGGATAAATTCGGCAATTACAGGAGTATAAGTTCCCGGAATCACTTCAATAGCTGCTGTTTCAAAGCTAGGTTGAAAATCCGTAGGATATCCGGCTGGATCAAGATCAATTCTATATTTACCTGGGGGTAATTTTACCAATAAACTATCTCCTGCTTGATCTACTTGATAGCTTTTTAATGGTTGATTATTGATAATAAATAAATCTTTACTGTTAATTTCTGATGGTTCAAATCCACTGTTTTTAAGTTGTGCTATGTTGGGATAAGCACCTTTTAATAAAATTCCCCCATTTTGACGTAAAGCATCTCCTTTTCTATCTCCTGAACTGAAGCCATTAATTGTATTGACACTTGATGTTATTTCTATTCTAAAACTACTATCTGCATTAGTTAAAGATGCTCCCTCATAACGCGCTCTTAATAAGAGTTTGGGAATGATGGTTGTCCCGATACTCGCAATAATTCCTCCTCCTTGACTACCTGTTCCATATCCTAATTCTGCTTCTAATTTATAAGCACCATCTCGATCTTTATTTTTACTTCTATATCTCCATGATAATTGAGCGAAATTATCATTATTTTTATTAATTTCTCTAGTATTATATTTTAATAATATTGCGTGTCCTGTTTGTCCATTATCATTACCGGTTAAATCATATAATACTTCATTATTCCAACCTAGATCATCTAAGTTTTGAGTTAATTGTAGTTTCCCTATGGTTTGATTTAGGTTATATCTCCACTGATTTTCTACATCTCTACTTAATCGGATAGATGTGGAAAAATTCCGCTTATTGAATCTCCAGCTAACTCCAAATTCTGAAGGTTTAACACTTTCATTGTTATTGAATAGTTCTAATTCAGGAGTAATATACCAATTTAACTTAATTCTACTACTGAGGTTATCACTATTTGCGTCAATATTCACCCCCCGTAAAGGACGTAATAATATTTGATATCTTTGGTTAGTGCGATCGCTATTATAATTAAAATCAAATATATTGCCTAATTTTAAGCTGACATTACTATTCAAATCTAATTTATCCCCATACAAAGCGGATAGAATAACTCTTAAAGGGATTTTTTTGGGTTGAAAAATAAAATCTCCACTAGCTTTCCATTGTTGATCATAAATTACCCCCAGCCCTAAAGTAAAGCCTTCTGCAATTCCTTTTTTATAAGCTATTCCTCCAGTAACATCTCCAAAATTACCCCATAAATCATTATTACTTAATCGTCGCAATCCTCCTGAAACAATTAATGAAGATGTTCCTACTTCTAATTCTCCTGGTAATACATCAATATTAGCTCTTTCCTTAATTGGGGTTGCTGTTAATTGTCCTTTGGGATATTTAAAAATATAATAATTGTTGCCTAATTGTCCCCCATAAGGTATGTTTTCAAATCTATAAATACCTGTATTATCTATTAATTTTTCGGCAATAAAGCGATCGCCCCTTTCACTGATTACTAATCTTACCAGTGTTCCCGGTTCTGCCCTCCCTGATATAGTATATTTAATTTGTGCCGCTTGTAATCTTTGTTGTGGATTAACACTTCCTCCATTTCCAAATTTATCCAAAAATGGAGAAAATCCATCTCTAAAAATCGTGGTTACTCCCCAATAATCTCCTGTAACATTTTCTGAATTTCGCCAAAATGTTGGTTGTGATCCGATAATATAATCTGTATAAGTTTCCGGTTTAAATATTTGTCCTTCTGATATTTTCCATGATGTACTATCAGTTAAATCTGGTTGATTAATCTTTAAATAATAACTACTTTTATAAATTGTTCCTACTACCGACAAATCACCTTGAGAGTTTAAATTCCCCTTGCCAGTACCACTGAGATTTATCTTTTGTTCAATGTTGGCTATGTTTAATCTGGGAGACTTAATAACTGGTAATCCATCTAATATAACAGGTGTTTCTATATATTGTTCACTATTATCATCGAAATTTTTTAATTCAAACTCTACAGCATATTCTATTAAGTTGAATTTAGATTTTATTCCTAGTAATTCCTCAATTTGTTTAGGAGTAATTGCTAATCCTAATTCTGGATCATTAATAAATTTATGAGGATCAACTTGCACCAATAAATAAGAAGATCGCAGTTGCCATTTACCATCAGGTAAGTCCTGTTTTGTAAATTTTAATGCCTGTAAAATAGGCTCTAAAGGCAGTAACCAATTGTCATAATTGATCGCTTTTGTGCCATCTTCCTTTGCCTTTACAGAAATACTAGATATCACATTTCTGCCATTAGCAATAACCCCCATAGGAATATTGTCTAATTGATTTTCTTCTTTGAGTGGTTGAATATTATTTTCAGCATTAACTAAATTTACAGGAAAAATAAAAGTTAATATTATGGCAATAATAGCAATTTTTACAATCTTAAATATCATTTGCAATCATGTAGGTTGGGTTGACGCAAGGAAACCCAACATTTTAACGTTTATAGTTCTCGATTTTGTTGGGTTGCGCTGTCGCTTAACCCAACCTACAATTATCTGTTTTCTAGATTATTTACCTGTATTTGGAGCTTTTTGCTCTATAAACTTCAATTCCACAGGGACATCAAAATCAACAGTAAAAGGAACTGTATTTTTATTCTCAGATAGTTCAGGATACTTCCAACTTAACTCCCCTGTTAGTTGATATTTACCCGGTTTTAAAGATGGTTGATCTGCTTTATTTGGATATTGTAACATCATATTTCTCTGAGAATTAACAGATGTACTCACTTTTGGAAATACACCGTTAGTAATTTCTTGACTACCCTGTTTCAGTTTCCAATTAATCGCTCCATATCCTGTAGCTGTACCACTATTTTTGACGATTAATTCCAAACTCTTTTTTTGAGAATTATATTTTATACTGTCTACAGTCAATTTAGGACTAACATTACCTTTACGGATAAATACCACCGTACCAATTCTAGCAACAACTGCTGTGGCAAGTTGTCCTTGTTTAATATCTGATTGTTTTAAGTTTTCTGTAAAAATTACGGCGCGATATTCTCCATCAGGTAAACTGGGAGGAGTCCGAATAATAACTCTGACCTTCCGTTCTTTATTTCCCGGTACTTCTAACTCTCGCGGTGAAAATTGTAAATAAGGAACAATACTAGATTGATCTGAGGGAATTGTTTTAAAACCCAATTCAGGATCATAAATAAACAATTCAGGATAAACCCGCGCTCTAAAAGTTTCTTTTTCAGGATTACTAACAGTAATTACTCCCTCAGCTTTACCTTTATCTAGTTTACTCTCAATAATTAAGGGAGAAAGTCCTACTTGTGCTTGGGCAATATTAGGTAATAATAGGGGAAATAAACCTAATGTTAATGCTTGGATAAAATGTTGTTTTTTAATCATAAAAAAATCTCTGGTTGATAGGTTTTTGTGAATTTTATTCTGTTAACCAACTTAGAGGATGTTTGCCCCCTTTCCCCTTGTAAAGGGGGGAAACAATAAAAATCCAGTTCCCTCCCCTTTACAAGGGGAGGGTTAGGGTGGGGTAAAAAATATTTGGTACATCAACCATAACTTTTCAAACACCCTCTTAGATGTAGGAGTTTAGCAGTGCTAAACCCCTACTTATTTGCAACTGGTTTAATTTCTGATAATTGGAGAAATTCATCAAGAGTTAAGGATTTGATAAGCAGTTACACCATGTTCTAGTATGTGGCAGTTAAAGTTGTCCGAAAATTATAAGTACCCTGGGGAAAGGCAGTAGGACTGTCAGCACGGAAATTCACAAAATAGGAAGTAGATGTATTATTAACAGTTGTAGATGTAGGATTGCCAGTAACAAAACCTGCACTAATAGCTGCTGGACTAGCTGCAACTGTAGTACCACCAGCACCCCCATTATAGGGATCTAACCATGCTCCAATGACTGTACCGCTTGGTAAGGCTGGTCCACTAACTAAAAAAGGATCAGTTATTGTCACAGTACCTGTACTAGCAGTGCAAGATACTGTGGCTCGTCCAGCACTACCAGTTTCATAGTTACTTACCAAGGAGTTAGGACCAGATGTGAGTAATGTTGCTGCTTGAATACTATTAAATGTGCAGGTTCCATTCACGTTGCCTGCAAAATCAACATTAGCCGTGGTACTACCTGCGTAGACATAGTTAGCATTCACCACCACACTCGCAGCAGTAGCACAAATAGCAGCTAAGGCATTATATAAATTGTTCGCTTTCATCATCAAAACTCTTTTGTTTGGTACTTTTTTGAATTAATCACCCAACGCAAATCTTTATAAGGATTAGGTTTTGTTACGCACTGTTATCAACAAGAGAAGGGATAAGTCGTGATTTATCCCTTCAAAACCTCAAGCTCTAATTTCTAGTCTTCAGCTTTCTAGTATGTAGCAGTTAAGGTAGTTTTGAAATTATAGCTACCTGAAGGAATGAGAGCAGAAGTTGTCATATCCATGTAAATTAAATAGTTTTCAGTTACAGACGAAATACTTCTTGACTTTGGATAATTGTTGTTGGCACCACTTGGACTTTGTAACACCCGAGCAGTAGCACTATTGAGATACGCTGCTTTTGTGGTGAATGTCAAGGACGTTCCAGAAGTTTGTACAGGATCAGAAAGAGTAATAGTACCAGCGCCACTACAAGTTACAGTGGCTGCACCAGGATTACTGAGGGTTATATTAGTACCGCTCATTACAACTGAACCTGGATTAACAGCAGTAAAAGCGCAAGCCTCAGACATTGAACCTGAAAAGTTTATATCAGCAGTAGCTGTACCAGCGTAAGCATTGTTAGCAGTGCCAACAACACCAGCCACAGTAGCACAAACGGCGGTTAAAGCCAGACCTAAGTTGCGTAGTTTCATGGATATACTCGAATCAACTATGTATTTTTATATTATGTACAATACTTGGTCTATTCAAATAGAGTCAATCCTATTTGTTATGTCTTTTGTGTAAATTTTGTTATATATTTAGTTATTATCCACCGTCGGCATCCCCAGGTGTCACAATATATATAGTTATTAGAGGGTGTTTGAAAAGTTATGGTTGATGTATCAAATATTTTTTACCCCACCCTAACCGATTTTTATTGTTTCCCCCCTTTACAAGGGGAAAGGGGGGTAGCAATGTGATGAAAATTACGGAATACCACTTTTCAAACATCCTCTTATACCGAAGTTAAAATTCTCTGCGGTTTTTGTTATGAACATAATATATAGATATAGTTTTTCAGAAATATTAGAAATAATTCAACAGCAGGTTTATTTGACTAAGGGATGTTATTTGACTATACAAGAACAAGAGATATTAAAAGGGACTTGGAATAATTTATCTCATCGGGAAATTGCGGAATCCTTGTATTTAAGTAATGGTTATGTCAGAATTATCGCATCTGCTCTTTGGAAAACCTTATCATCAGTATTCGGTGGAAATATCACTAAAGCTAATTTTTATTATACGATCAATAATATTCTCCAATTAGATAATACTGACAACAACAATGATCATACAAATCAATATCCAAAAGAGCATATTTTAATAGTTGATGATAGCTTAGGAATTATCCAGTTAATTTCCAGATTCTTAAACAAGAACGGCTATAGAGTTAGTGCATTTATGAATGGTAATGATGCTTTAATGTTTTTAAAAAATCAATCAATCAATCTAATTATATTAGATATTTTCATGCCCGATATAAATGGCTATGAAATTTATGAACAAGTTAAATCAAGTGTGAATTTAAATCACATTCCGATTATTTTTATTAGTTATTTGAATGATTCAGAAAGTAAAGTCAAATCCTTGAATTTAGGGGCAAACGACTATATTACGAAACCATTTAATCTACAAGAATTGTTATTAAGGGTAGCTTATCACATTAGTTGCCACAAAAGGGAATTAGCAAAAATTAGAGAAATTGAGGAATGTAAAAAAACTATTGAGATACTTCTAGCGGAAGTCAGTAATAATAAAAAAGGGAATCAGGAGTAACAGTCTTTTACTGTATGGATTTACGATTTTTTTAAATAAGTAAAATGTCCGCGAGGGCGGACATTATTAGGGCTTCTGTCACTTTTATTGGCTACAATCATGTCTGGAACATGATGTTTTTATTGTTGATGATCAGAATAAAAAAATCAAGTCTTTTTCCGATATAAACTAGACATAATTAAGTGGATTATATCTTAGAGGAGTCAGGAGTCAGGAGTCAGGAGTCAGGAGTCAGGAGAAAGAAAGGAGAAAAGAAGGAGAAAGGAGAAAGGACAAAAGAGAAAGAAAGAAGAAGGAAGGAGAAAGGAGAAAAGAAGGAGAAAGGAAGAAGGATATTATTATTCAGATAAAAAACATCATTCTTCAGAGTTATATCTGCGGGAAGTATAAACCCAAATATGATTATCCTGCTGAATTTGTCGCGTGTGGGAAGAACCGATAATAATGACAGTTCGCATATCTGCTAATGCTGGTTCTAACTCTTCCAGGGTAATTACCTTAACTTCTTCTCCCTTCCTCCCTAGATTTCGTCCTAAGACGACTGGGGTATGAGGTTTGCGGTGTTCCATTAAAATCTTTTTCGCGGCTGCTAGTTGCCAAGTGCGTTCTTTTGATACAGGATTATAAAAAGCAATCACAAAATCACTTATAGCCGCAGCGGTAATGCGTTGAGCGATAATTTCCCAAGGTTTTAAAATATCAGAGAGAGAAATCACACAAAAATCATGCCCCAAAGGCGCACCAATCCTGGCTGCTGCGGCTTGCATAGCAGAAATACCAGGAGCGACTTGAATATCAATTGTTTGCCATTCTGGTTGATGATATTGCTCTAAAACCTCAAAAACAGCCGCTGCCATTGCGTAAATACCGGGGTCGCCGGAAGATACAACTACTACATATTTTCCCTCTGCGGCTAACTCTAAGGCCTGATATGCCCTTTCTGCTTCTACTCGATTATCTGATTCATGGACGCGCTTACCATCGGCAAGATGTCCAATTAAATTAATATAGGTTTTATAACCGACTAAATCCGTTGCTGCTTCTAGAATTTCTTTTACTTGCGGTGACATCCATTGAGATGCACCTGGACCTGTACCAATAATAGCTAATTTTCCCTGGGGTTGTCCTGTGGTGGGGTTAATAATTTTAGTTGAGATGGCGATCGCTATCTTGGCAGGATGATACACTAAACAATTAGAGCTAGGATTGCCCAAATTTTCGGTAACTTGAATAATTAACTCACCATTTTCATCAATAGGTAAATTACTCTCACTCAACCAAGGTGCTGTTCCCTCTAACCTAACTTTTCCCCCCGCTAATAAATCAGCAATAAATTTTTTCCCATGTTCCGGGTTAGCTAAATGATATCCAGAGGGAGGAGACAACAAAGCAGTATGAAAGCGGATATCTCCTGTGGTGGTAATTGCTGGTTTTATATTAAGTGCTTCCCCGACTTGACGCGCTAAATCATTAACACCATTTAAACCACCCAAAAGTGGAACTACAGCGCTACCATCTTCCGCTACAGCTAAAACTGGCGGTTCTTGTCCTTTGTCAGTCAATAAAGGTGCAATTGTTCTAATAAGAATACCAGCCGCAAAAATACCAATTATCGGTGTACCAGCGGCGAATAATTCCCGCACAGTTTCGCCAAAATTGCTAAAGCTAATATCAACATCATGAGTACGATTAACTAAACCATATAGTTTCGCACCTGCTAAGACATTGGTAATTTTTCGCCCCACCATAACGCTATTCTGACTCAAAACCACAACCCCAGGGGATACCCTTGTATTCATAGAAAATCCTAATCCTGTAAACCTTAAACCCTATAAACCCTAATTCTGACAACAACATTTCAACCTTTGCGCCTTTGCTTCTTTGTACCTTTGCGCGAAACATAATTTGCTCCGACTACAGCTTATTTTTAGTAGGAATCACAATCATAGAAAAATAAGGTACATCTTCTGGATTAACTTCATCAAGGGGCAATATCCGCTGTTGTGTGCTTGTAGCCCGTTCAATGTATCTAGCCCGTGAAGCTAGTCCTAATTCATGGAGAAGATTCCTAATTTTCGGAAAATGACGACCAAGTTTCATAATCGCCGCAGCATCAGTAGATAAAAGCTGACTAGTGAGAACTTCTACTGGTAATGGTGCAGGTAAAACCGTCAGGACATCATTGTAATAGGTGAATGGTAAACCCAAAGCCACGGGACAGGCCATAAGTGAGGAAACTCCGGGGACGACCTCCGTTTTATATTTATCAGCTAACCGAGTAAAAAGGTACATAAATGAACCGTAGAAAAACGGATCACCTTCACAGATAACCACCACATCCCGACCTGCTGCTAAATGGTCAGCAATGGGTTGAGTTTCTTGGTCATAGATAGATTTAGCCTTTTCTGGTTCTAAGGCGCGAGGCAGATGAAATGCTACCTCAATCTGACTATTATCCAAGTATGAAGAAACGATTTTTCTGGCAATACTTTCTTTGTCTGTAGCTGATTGATAAGCGATAACTGGGGCAGAACGGAGGAGACGCAAGGCTTTTAAGGTGATGAGTTCAGGGTCTCCAGGTCCCACACCAATTCCATAAAGACGACCTCCAGAGTTAGTCATTACTCTTCCTCACTTGCTAAAGCGTTAACAGCAGCCGCAGCGATCGCACTTCCGCCCCGTCTACCATGTAAAGTCATAAATGGGACATTGCGGCTATCTGCGGCCAATGCGACTTTTGACTCGACTGCACCCACGAAACCAACAGGAAAGCCCAATATTAACGCCGGTCTGGGGATACCTTCGTCCAGCATTTCCAATAGCCTAAATAGGGCTGTGGGGGCATTCCCAATCACCACAATTGCCCCTTCTATATGGAAACGCCAAAATTCTAAAGCCGCTGCTGACCTGGTATTTCTTAATCTTTTGGCTAATTGTGGCACTTCAGGATCATTCAGGGTACAGAGAACTTTATTATTTTTGGGTAATCTTTTTCTGGTAACACCTTCCGCTACCATGTAAGAATCACACAAAATCAGTGAACCACCAATTAGGGCTTTTTTTCCGGCTTCTACCGCTGTAGATGAATATTCTAAGTCATTGACAATATCCGTCATTCCACAGGCGTGAATCATGCGAACAGCAACTTTCGCTACATCTTCAGGGAATCTTTCCAGATTGGACTCTGACCGAATAATTGCAAAGGAATTACGATATATTTCGTTACCATCACGGATGTAATCAAACATGAGATTTTTAGGTTGTAAAGGTTAAATTGGACTGTGATTTTTGTGATTTATTTGATTAAGATGATTAGATAAGTACCTGTGCAATATTAATTTCCTATTTTTTTATTCTGTATCCTTGATTGGATAAAGCATACAGACAAATGAAATGTGAAAGATATTTGGCATTAATACTTAAATAATTGATTTAATTGGTGGCTGTGACGCTGAATAAATTGTCCAAAGGTTTCTTGTAAATTTAGACGTTGTTTTTGATACACTGCCAACATTTCTGGAATCAAAATCGGAATTTTCGCTATAGTCACATATTCATAAAGTAAATGACCCAAAACATAAACTTGATAGCCAGGGGTTTCTGTGGTAATACCAAGTAAAGTAATATCAGCTTGTGTGTGTTGAGCGCAAGATTTGCTACAACCACTAAAGTGGATATTGACTGAAGAATCTAGAATCATCAGACTGTCCAGGTATTTTACCAAATTTAAGGCATCATCTTTAGTTTCTGTGGCCGCAGCAGCACAACCCCGTTTCCCAGAACAAGCTACTAAAAAACTTTTGATGTCGGTTGGTGATGAGTTTAAACCTAAATTGGTAATTTCTTGCTCAACTTCGCTAATTTGGTTTTGGGGAATATCGGTTAATAGTAAGTTTTGCCAAGGTGTTAACCTGATATTACTATCACCATACCTTTTGGCAATATTTGCTAAACCTCTAATTTGCCACGTTTCTAATCTTCCCAATGGTAAGACTATGCCAATATAATATAATCCGGTTTGGCGTTGGGAATGAATGCCAATATGAGTTTTTTCTCGCATAGGCGCAAAGGCACGGAGAGGAGTTTTTGTAATTTTCAGTATATCTGGGTTGAGGTTTTCTTGGACTTGGTGAAGATATTCTTTAACTGTGATGTTATTGATTATTTCTCGTAAACGTAATTTGCGACGGTTTTTGGTGTCTATGTGTTTGAGGTAAGTTTCTGCTAATGCTTCTAAAACTGTGATTGCCTTTTCTGGTTTGAATACAATTCCTGTGTCTTTTGCTGGTTCTCCTTTTTCTCCATAGCTGAGATATAACCGCAAATATACATTGCTGTTATTTAATTCTGCTGCCAATATAATATCATTGGGTTGATATCTTACGGAAACTTTGCCTCCACTATCGAAGCAAACGCTAAATTTTGCAGATAATTCACCAAGATGAGAATGTGCGGTAATATATTCTTCCCAATCTTTCACTAAGGGACGAATATCTATTAATTCTTCTATATCAATACCCGCTGTGGGATTGGTCATGATGTTGCGGATATGATCTATCTTGGCATTGGTAGAAGCTAAACCTAATGCTTGGAATTTTTTCAGAACTTCAATATTTATGCTTTGTTGAATTTCTCTAATTTGAATATTAGCGCGGTTAGTAATATCAATATAGCCACTACCATGATTATCAGCAATATCTGCAATAGTCTGAAATTGTTGACAATTGATGATTCCCCCTGGTATTCTTAGCCGATAAAGAAGACCGTCTTGGGCTGGTGTGCTGTAAAATAATCCCGGACAAGCGGTAAATGGAATTTGCAAAATTATAACTCCTTCTCTGTGTGACGCAGAGACAGAATGGAAGTGAACACTTGAGAGTTAGCATTCTGACTTACTCAATGTGAGATTTTTAATTAAACTTCAATCACCTCAAATTGCTTTACAGTTGCGGCACAGTCTCGGAATTGAACCGAAGTTTCCTAACTCTCAGATATAGTAGTCTACCATGAGATGGTATTTTTGGCTATTGTCAATCAATTTTGTTTCGCGCAATCTCTCTTAGAGATCCCGAAGGGTAGTCGCAAAGGAGCAAAGACGCAAAGGTAAGAGTTTAAACCCACATTTCGCAAATTCTTGATATCTTTAGGAATGTGGATTAATTTTATTACTCCCGTTATTTCATCATAAACAATGAATTTGACAGGATATTTTTGTAGAACTTTCTGGAGCAAAATTTCTCCAAATATTGATAAATACACGAAATATTCAGTAATTTAAAAAATATTGTCTACTTTATATGATATTTATATAGAAGAGTTAAATTCATTTTAATGACAGAACCTCCTAAAATTGTCACATTTAGGAGGCTGTCTCAGAAGATAAAATTAATTTCTTTACGCCAGGGTCGTAACTCGGTCAAACGAGACATAGGACGGTCTGAAGTTCACACCATCAAACATAACAAAAATTATAATATTTGTCAATGCCTGAACCTAAACTAACAGAGGACGACCTAAAAGATATTGTACTGGCTTTTTCAGAAGCTCGCATGAAGCCATATCTCAATGCTACCAACAAATATAGCGATGCGATCAGAATATATGAAATCAATACTAAACTTTGTGAGGCACTGTAAGGTAATAAAAGCGATATTCCAGCAAAACAAACAAATTATGCAAAAATGGTTATCAATTATCGGTATCGGTGAAGATGGTTTAGTAGGGTTAAGTCCCGTTGCTGTTTCCTGCTTAAATAAAGCTCAAATTATCTTTGGTGGGGAACGTCATCTTTCTATGTTACCCCCTGACGACAACCGGGAAAAAATTCCCTGGAAATCACCTTTTACAACTTCCATAACTGAAATTATCAGTCGTCGTGGTCAAGCAGTTTGTATTTTAGCTAGTGGCGACCCTTTATGTTATGGTGTGGGTGCAACTATTCTTAAAGATATTAATATTTCGGAAATTACAATTATTCCCGCACCTTCGGCTTTTAGTTTGGCTTGTTCTCGATTAGGATGGTCATTAACGGAAGTGGAAACTTTAAGTTTATGTGGTCGTCCGGTTTCTTTACTGCAATCTTACATTTATCCCGGTGCAAAATTATTAATTTTAAGTGAGGGAAAAAATACTCCTGGTCATGTGGCAGAAATTTTAATAAATCGCGGTTATGGTAATAGTCAAATTACCGTTTTAGAAAAAATGGGTAATATTGAAGAAACCATTATAACAGATATCGCTACTAATTGGCAAGAAGAAAATATCGCTCTTTTAAATACTATTGCGGTGGAATGTATTGCAGATAGGGGAATAGTTGGTTTATCCAGATTTCCCGGTTTACCAGATAGTGCTTTTCATCATGATGGACAATTGACGAAAAGGGAAGTCCGCGCGGTGACATTATCGAGTTTAGCACCTTTACCGGGGGAATTGCTGTGGGATGTGGGGGCTGGTTGTGGCTCTATTTCTATAGAATGGCTGCGAAGTGATAGAAGATGTTGTGCGATCGCTATTGAACAAAATTCCACTAGACTAAATTATATTGCTGATAATGCGGCTGCTTTGGGAACACCAAATTTACAAATTATGGCAGGTAAAGCGTTAGAAGTTATCCCAAATTTACCAGCACCAAACGCAATTTTTATTGGTGGTGGGGTAACAGCACCGGAAATATTAGAAAATTGTTGGAATGTGTTGCTTCCTGGAGGTAAAATGGTGGTTAATGTTGTCACTTTGGCAGGTGAACAAAGATTATATCAATGGTATGAAAAAGTGGGCGGAAACTTTACCCGCATTGCTATTCAACGCGCAGAACCGATTGGAAAGTTTTTAGGTTGGAAAGCAATGTCTCCGGTGACTCAATGGGTAGGAGTTAAAAATTGACAATTAGAGATTTAGACAAAATTACCAACAGAACTAGTACCGCAGGGCGGAATTAAAAATTAACAATTAAAAATTAAAAAAGCAGATTGTATAAGCTTTTTAGGGATTTTTAATGGTTATCTTACTTACGCTGTACTGTACTAGTAGTTTGTCAAGATAAAAATGATGGACTGTAGTGTGAGCGTCTCTCTCACGCGGGTAAGATGCTTGCACTACCAAAAACCCGTCAAAATAAATTTAACAGACTACTAGATAGAAGTAATAACGCATTTCCCCAATCAGTCTTTGTTGGTAAGTGTCTATATTCAGCTAGATAAAGATGTTGTTTGTATTTTACTCCACCTTAACCAACTTTTGTGATTTTTTCGTGCAATTATTCTTCAAGTCAGATATCATGAATTTTCTACCGCTACGTGCAAAAAGTGGATTATAAAGAATTATCTGATGTTCTCAACAACAGTGCTAGGCTTGACTGTATTCGGGACAATGGCACGATAAAATTCTATAACGATAAATTTCGATAAAGGTCTAAATGGCAGAAACACTATTTTTCAACGCCCTGCGGGAAGCTATTGACGAAGAAATGTCCCGCGATTCTAGCGTATTCATTCTGGGTGAAGACGTAGGACACTACGGCGGTTCTTATAAAGTTACTAAAGACTTACACCAAAAATATGGTGATTTGCGAGTTTTAGATACCCCCATTGCGGAAAATAGCTTTACTGGGATAGCTGTAGGGGCGGCTATGACTGGGTTAAGACCGATTATTGAAGGCATGAATATGGGCTTTCTGCTCCTGGCCTTCAACCAAATTTCTAATAATGCGGGGATGTTACGTTACACTTCCGGTGGTAACTTTAAAATCCCGATGGTGATTCGTGGTCCTGGGGGTGTTGGTAGACAGCTTGGTGCAGAACATTCCCAACGTCTAGAAGCTTATTTCCAAGCTGTTCCCGGTTTAAAAATTGTGGCTTGTTCCACACCTTATAACGCTAAAGGATTACTGAAAGCAGCTATCCGCGATGATAACCCTGTGTTATTTTTTGAACACGTTTTACTTTATAACTTAAAAGAAGACCTGCCAGAAACAGAATATGTGCTACCGCTAGATAAAGCTGAAGTTGTTCGTCAAGGTAAGGATGTGACAATTCTCACTTATTCGCGGATGCGGTATCATGTGCTGCAAGCTGTGAAAGTTTTGGAAAAACAAGGTTATGATCCAGAAGTTATTGACTTAATTTCCTTGAAACCTCTTGATTTTGAAACTATTGGTGCATCAATTCGCAAGACTCACCGGGTGATTGTTGTGGAAGAGTGCATGAGAACTGGGGGTATTGGTGCAGAATTAGTTGCTTCTATTAATGACCGCTTATTTGATGAATTAGATGCACCTGTGTTGCGGCTTTCTTCTCAAGATATCCCCACACCTTACAATGGTAATCTTGAGCGTCTAACTATTATCCAACCAGAGCAAATCGTCGAAGCAGTCCAGAAAATGGTGGCTTTGCGAGTTTAGGAAATTGTTCGTTGTCAGTTGTTCGTTGTCAGTTGTTAGTAGGGGCGAAGCATTTGGAAGATAAATTATCGATCATTGCAAAAAATAGTTCTCCAAATGCTTCGCCCGTACAGTTGTTCGTTGCTGTGAACCAGTGACGAGTGACCAATGACCAATGACCACTGACTACTGACCAATGACCAATGACCAATGACCACTGACCAATGACCAATGACCAATGACCAATGACCAATGACCAATGACCAATGACCACTGACTACTGACTACTGACCAAATTTATCCTCACAACTGACAAAAAGAACGTTATTATAACCTTTGTCAGTTGTGAGTGATGGTATGCAAAAACAGCGATCGCTATTAGCGTTAATTATAGTTTTGGTCATCGCCGCTATTACGGTGATTGTGACAATTCCTGTCCCCTTGGGACTAGACTTACGAGGTGGGTCACAGCTTACCATTCAGGTGAAACCAACGGCGGAAATTCCCCAAATCACCGAAAGAGAATTGGAAGCTGTAAAAAAAGTAGTGGAAGGGCGGATTAATGGTCTTGGTGTTTCTGAGCCATTAATTCAAACTATCGGTACAGATAAGATTTCCGTACAACTACCTGGTGTCAATGATCCAGAACAAGCAGAACGGGTATTAGGCGGTACAGCGCAGTTAGAGTTCCGTGTCCAAAAACCGAATACAGAAACTCAACTTTTTGCTCTTCAGGTAACAAAAAATGACCTGAAAACCAAGCGCGAAGACTTGAAAAAGAGTAAAGATCAAGCAGCAATTGATCAAAATAAGCAAGAGTTTGACAAAACCAATCAAGCCATCTCTGAATTGTTTGAAAGTACCAATCCACCCCTAACAGGTAAATATCTCCAGGATGCCTACGGTCAGCCCACTCAAGGCAATAACTGGGATGTGGCTATCCGTTTTGATCAAAAGGGTGGTGAACTCTTTGCTGGACTCACAAAAGACCTCGCTGGCACTGGTCGTGGTATCGGTATTTTCCTTGATAATGAACTGATCAGTTCACCTAGTGTAGGTGTAGAATTTGCTGCTACTGGGATTACTGGCGGTTCTGCGGTAATTACAGGTCGTTTTCAAGCCCAAGAAGCCAATGATTTAGGCGTACAATTACGCGGTGGTGCATTACCTGTTCCTGTGGAAATTGCGGAAAGAAGAACGGTAGGAGCTACTTTAGGAAAAGATAGTATTCAAAGAAGTATCTACGCTGGTATTGGTGGTCTGATTTTAGTATTAATATTTATGGTGTGGTACTATCGCCTACCGGGAATGATAGCCAATGTTTCACTAATAATTTACTCCATACTGACTTGGGCTACCTTTTGTTTACTGAGTGTCACCCTCACCTTACCGGGAATTGCGGGTTTTATTCTCAGTATTGGTATGGCTGTTGATGCTAACGTCTTGATTTTTGAACGCACCAGGGAAGAACTACAAGCAGGTAAATCTTTGTATCGTTCTGTAGAATCCGGTTTTTACCGCGCCTTTTCTAGCATTTTGGATAGTAACGTTACTACCTGGATTGCTTGTGCTGCATTATTTTGGTTGGGTTCAGGGTTAGTCAAAGGCTTTGCTCTGACCTTAGCTTTAGGCGTAGGGGTGAGTATGTTCACCGCAATTACTTGTAGTCGCACTTTGATGTTTTTAGTTATTTCCATTCCCTCTTTGCGGAATCCAAACCTTTATGCTCCTAATGTGCCAGTAACAAATAAGACAGGAGTGGCACGATGAGATTAGATATTAACAAAGCCAGGGTTACTTGGTGGACTATTTCCGCTGTTATTATTCTGGCCGGTATCATTTCCATGGTGATATCTTCCTTAAATCCCAGCATTAAAGCGCCTCTGCGTCCCAGTTTGGACTTTATTGGGGGAACAAGGTTGCAATTTGTCCGGGACTGTGGCAAACCTGGTAACTGTGACCAGCCAATAGATATTAACGTTGTGCGAGAAGTTGCTAAATCTCAGGGACTTGGAGATAGTAGTATTCAATTAATATCGGAAAATGGCCAAGAAAATGGCATTACTATTCGCACAAAAAACCTGGAAACAGAACAGCGGACAAAGTTGCAAACTGCCTTAACTGAAAAAATCGGCGTTTTCGACCCGCAAAAAAATCAAGATGACTCCGTCGGTGCAACTTTAGGAAAGGAGTTATTTACTTCTGGGGTTTTAGCTTTGATAGTTTCCTTTGTCGGGATTACTATTTACATGGCTTTCCGGTTTCAGTGGGACTATGCCGTATTTGCCATTGTGGCGTTGTTTCACGATATTTTGATTACAACTGGAGTTTTCTCAATTTTAGGCTTAGTTTTCGGTGTTGAGGTAGATAGTCTTTTCATTGTTGCTTTGTTAACCATCACAGGGTTTTCAGTCAATGATACTGTGGTAATTTATGACCGCATTCGGGAAACTATTAAACTTCATCCTGAACAACCAATTGCTGAGGTTGTTGATGATGCTGTTAACCAAACTTTATCTCGGTCAATCAACACGACTTTAACCACCTTACTGACATTAACTGCTATTTTCCTATTTGGTGGAGAAACGCTCCATTATTTCTCTCTAGCTTTAATTGTCGGCTTTATAATGGGGGCTTATTCTAGTATTTTCATTGCGAGTACACTCTTAATCTGGTGGCGAGAACGCAGTCAAAATTACCAAGTTGAACCCCCTGTCACTTCTCCAGAAAGTTAAATTCAGTCATGGAAAATACCTCGTTCCTAGCCTCTGGCTGGGAATGCCTAATTTGAGGCTGGAGCCTCCTTGTCACTAGCGGCAGAGCCGCAATAATAAACATTCCCAGTCGGAGACTGGGAACGAGATTTTAGAGTTTTTTGTAGGCGCAAGCTATACTCTTCCTATGGATAAACCCGAAGAACCACAAATTGAGGTAGAAGAATTGGGATTAGATTCTGCTTTTACTCAACAAATCCAAAAGCTACATCAGCTTACAGTATACGGCAGATGGTTATTTGCCGGCTGTTTGTGGCTAATAATAGCCCCTGTTTGCCTGTGGGATTTACGGGTAGAGATTTCCTTGTTACAACAATATTTTACCTGGGTAGGATTACGGTATGCACTAATTTTTCATCCTCTATCTGCCCTGGGTTTAAGTTTTTGCATAAGTGTGACAACTTCTGTTTTAGTCTGGCAAAGTCGCAATATTCTGTGGGGATTACCATTGGCAGAACAGGAAAAATTAAAAAAGCAAGTTTATCGTATTCGTCAACAAGGATCTTCTCACCCTCTATGGAAGTGGGTTTGTCAATGAACAGGGAAGAGTGATTAAAAAAGAGTTTTTTAATTTTTAATTCTTAATTTTTAATTGAACTGTTGCATATACATATACAGGTTTAGTAATTTCTAGGAAAATATGCCATAACAGAAACAAATATCTTAGGATAAGTGGGTGTTTATAGATGAAATATTCTCAGATTCAATTTAGCCACAGTCATGCGGATATTGATCTTTACCAACTCCAAGAACTGTTTAATGTGTCCGCTTTTTGGGCAAAAGGACGAAGTATTAAGGATTGGGGTATAGCTATTGCTAATAGTGAACCTGTGATTTCTGTCTGGGAGAAGGAATTATTAATTGGCTTTGCAAGAGCGACTTCTGATGGTATCTATCGCGCTACAATTTGGGATGTTGTGATTCATCCAGAATATCAAGGTAATGGACTAGGTAGCAAGTTGGTAGAAACTGTTTTAAGTCATCCGCGAATGCAAAAAGTAGAGCGTGTGTATTTGATGACAACTCACCAGCAGGAATTTTATGAGAAGATTGGTTTTCAAGCAAATAACACAACAACAATGGTGCTATACAATCAATCTAATTTTGATTTTGTTCCTGGAGAGATTCAACTTCAGGAGTCGTTAGAGGCATAGATATTTGCCATCTTGTTAACTGTGATTTTTCTTCCTGATTGGTGGGGAAAGGCAAAATTTCTAACTTTCCTCCCATCAATTCTACTAAACTTTGATGAAGTGAAAGTTTCATTGCTGGTGACAGAACTATATTTTTCTGAGTTGTCTGATTTTCAGCTATCATCAAATCTATAGATTCACTTGTAACTACAGTTTCAGTGGGTACATCTAAGCAGATATTTACATAATTATCTGTAGGTTGTAGATGACTAGAAAGATAAATATTCCCTGCTTCCATTTGAGCAATTGTTGTATCTATCAAGTTTATTAATACTTGTTTGAGCCAACGGGAATCTGCTAAAATGTAAATTTCTGGATCTGGTGGTGATAAAGTAAAAGGATAATTACGATTGACGGCTAATAGATAAGTTAAGTTATAAATTTCTTGTAAAAATTTAGATAATTGCAAAGTTTCAATATCTAATTTATTTCTACCAGATTCGATTTTAGAAACATTCAGAATTTCATCAATTAGTTTTAATAACTTGAGAGATTTTTCGTGAGCTTGTCCGACAAATTCCCGTTCTTCTTCGGGATTGTCACATAAATCTGTCAAAATCAATTGATGTAAGCCAATTATACTCCCTAATGGCGATCGCAATTCATGGCTAATTCGGGCTAAAAAACCTGCTTGAAACTGACTCATTTCTTTGGACTGATAATAGGCTAATTGAGTTTGTTTCAATTCTTGTACAAGTTGGTTTTCTTGCTGTTGTGGAGCATTTTGAATGGGAATGGATGCAGATTTGGTAGGCTGAAGGAATAATCTACAAATACCTATTCCTAATCCTATTCCTGCTCCTAAATATAGCCAGTTACTAAAATTCATAATTATCCAATTTAATACTACCTTGTCGTAAAATCTGCCAATTGTTCCCTGTCCATTTAGCAACGGTGGAAGGTATTCCCAAACCTTGGTATTCTGTTGATTCTAATGTTAAAACCTCTAGAAATTGAGCTTCTATGGCTGCTTTGGTTTCTAAAGCTGGTTGTCCTGATAAATTAGCGCTAGTTGTCGCCATTGGCCCAGTTTGCGCCAAAATAGTTTGAGCAACTGGATGATTTGGGACTCTAATCCCAATGGTAGTTGGTTCAACAGGATTCATGACAGTGGGAATTTTGTCACTAGCTGGTAAAACTAAAGTTAATGCACCTGGCCAATGTTGATTTACAATTTTTTGCCAGATTTGATATTCTCTTTGGCTACCTTGAACATAATCCCATAAATCCTCAGCTTTAGCAGCCATTAAAATTAAAGGTTTATCAAAACTGCGTTGTTTCGCAGCATAAATTAATTCTGCTTGTACTGGTATGGTGGCTAATGCGGGGACGGTATCTGTGGGGAAACTAATTAGTTTTCCAGCTTTTGCAGATTCTATCAGGATTTCTAATGAAAGGTTCATAAGGATGGTTTTTCTGTTGGTGTTTTGAGTTGGGGATGATTTTTTTGATATTATTATAATAGTAGAAATGGGGTTTAAAAACATGACTCAACTAACACCAAAACAACCAGCGAGAAGAGGAAGAATTTTTCCGGAACTGACTTTATCACCGGAAGAGTTAGCTAGACGTAAAGCAGAAGATGAACAATTTTATCAACGTTGTTGGGCAATTTTTGAGCGTGTACGTCCTGAGTTGATCAAAGAACATTATAATTGGTATATTGCCGTAGAACCTGATAGTGGTGATCATTTCATTGATGAAAATAAGGAAGTTGCTAGTCAGCAAGCACGAGAGAAACACCCTCATGCTGTACATTGTATGTTTCGGTTGAATGAAATTGGAGCAGTTGGGAGAATATGATAGAGGGTTATTTTGGTGATGGTAAACAACTATTTTTTGAAGTTGAATTAATTGGTAACTATATTACTTCTGAACTCCAATTATTGCAGCAACTATCCGTTCATCAAGTGGTTTCATATTGGGAACTTTATATATTTCTCTGAGGTTTTCTGTAGAAATAGGCTTTTCCATTAAATCATTCCGTATATCCTGAATCCGCAAAGGTTCAGTACGTTTTCTCTCTTTTAAACGCTCAAACCAATGAGGACGAATTAGATCAATCCATTTGTCAGCTAAAAGGCTTAAATCTGCACGCTCTTCACCTAATTTAACTTCATTAGACATCTCCAAAATATTGCTACACAACATTCTCCGCTGATTGTCTTCTTCCTGAGTTGCTGTTTCCTGGTATCGTTTAATCACAAGTCTCATTTCTTCTAATGCTCGCTGCTTTTTCTTTGACAGAAGCATTTCTTCACATTTGATAAGTTTTCTCAAAAATCTATCTAGTTGTTGAATATCTTGTTTCGTTATATGCGATAAATCAACGCTACTAAACAAATTTCTTCGGAGTTTTTGACTAATTTTTTCCATATCAGTAATTGGGTTTTCTAGATCATCAAGATATACCCAACGGGGTGCGCCCCATTCTGTTCCAGCAATAGCAAAGAAAGCCCACGGTTCATTTATTTGCTCAACAAAACTCAAACATGAAACTTTTCTAATTTTACTACTACGTACTTGATCATAAACTTCTTTAGAAATTAGTGCTTGCTTCCCCTCGATTAATGATCGCACTGGGTCAAAGACATCACCCAGTTCCCAAATTTTATTGGACTGTATTTCTTCTTCTAGCTTAATTAAATCTTCGTTTGATGTCACTACATCATCTGACGAGTCTATATCTATTTCTGATGATAAATCTTCTGGTAATGGTAAATTTGCACCTAATAAATCTTTAACCAAAATATGACGAGCATAAAACTTACTTTCAGAAGAACGTAATGCGAACTCATTGCTATCTTTTGGCCACCATACCTCAATCCTAGAATGGGGACTATCCATCCGATCAACTCGACCTACTCTTTGCTCTGCTAACCGAATAACACTAGGCATAGTGAGTTGAACAACAGTAGAAGCTTGTTGGAGATTAACACCTTCAGACATTGCATCTGAACATAAAGCAATTATGCCTGATGCTTCTGAACCTAATTTAAACATTTTATTTATACGTTCTTTTTCTTTTTCTTTTGCTCCAGTAGCAATAATAATGTTACTGTGTCCAGATTCTTCAAGACGACGCTTGATATCATAGAGAGTAATTAATCGGCTGTCAAAAGCTATCAATAATTGATGGTATTTAAGGAGTTTAAGAAGTTGGCGTGTCTTCATTTCTTCCCGTGAATCAGAAATATCTTTACACAATTTGGCAATATATATGTATATCTCTCTTTCTGCATCACACGCTTTTTTGTAACTTTTTGAATCACTTAGCCAATCTGGTAGTTCTATCTGCAAGTTATTTTTTGGCACTTCACCAGCTATGTTTTGTAATCTGAGGATAAAGTTACCTGTTTCTTCAGATTTTATTTGGTCTTGAATTTCATATAAATCTTGTGCATAATTAGTTCCATATATATGTTCTATAAGCGCAATTTTTGAAGAACGCAAAGCAGCCATAATCTGATATGACGCTTGTAATTTAGCTCTTTTTAATTGCACATCAAGATACTTCTCTTCAGTCCATCCTTGTTTACTTAAATAATCCGGTAGTTGTGGAATTTGCTGGAGATATGTTAATCCAAGCAATCTTTCAGTCATGTCACGAATCTGCTGTGCTATGGCGCGATCACTTTCAGTTTCTCCGCAAATATAAGTTTTTGCTTCATGTTTAGGATAACGACATTGTTTTCCAAACTTGTCTTTGTATCTTTCAGGTTCTTCATCAATCATACGATTGAGAGTTGCCTTTGTACGTCTAACAGTAAATTGTTGTATAGCCTCTCGCAACATTTTTCTTATTTGTGGAGACATTCTTTCATTCAAATTACTGCGTTGTTTCCATATTGGTTTAAGCTGTTCCAATAAATCATTATCAAAATTATCAGCACCTAATATCTCAATAATAGCCAACAAATCCTGTGAGCCTTTGTTAATAGGTGTAGCGGTAAATAGTAATATATAATCAGCAATGTTCCGAAAAATTGCCTGAGTTCTTTTAGAATCTTTACCTAAAAAGTTATGTGCTTCATCAACTGCTAATACCTGAGCGCGATAGATGGAACGAATATCATTATCTTCCTCAGATTTGGAATTACTTAATTTACCATGTGATACTGTTTTGACACTATAACCACACTCAGTAAACTCATTTTCCCAAGAATTTTTCACAGATGGAGGACAAATAAGAACTGGTATATCTTGACGTATTCTCCCAATTTTCCAAATTTGGTTCATTACACATTTTATCAGGTGTGAACCCATGTGAGTTTTTCCTGAACCTGTCGCATCAGCTATAAGTACACTGCCAACATTTTCCATTACCCAAAGTGCTTGAGCAATTCCTTTTTCTTGAGAAGGCCAAAGTTGAAGTTGATCACCAAGATAGTTAGTAATTTTATATTTCTTTGCCCATTCACCCTCTAGTAATGCTGCACAAGCTCTAGCTAAAGCTTCTTCCCAATAAACATTACTTAAAAGTTGTTCAAGTAGTTGTATTAACTCATCGTTGTAGTCTCTGCCTAAATCCCAAATACTTTGTGCTAAATCACAAGCTTCATTAAATCTTGTGCTTTCTTTCTTTCTCGTAAATCTAACGTTACCTTCTACTTGATAAATCAATCCAGAATTACTGAAATTACTAGAACCAATAGTAATAGATTCATCTGCATTATAAATCTTGGCGTGTATAGGCTTTTTGTTCGCAATTCTGGCATAAACTGTTCGATTTTTAAGTAGTTCAATAGCAGCTATAACTTTGGCACACTTAAGAATGGAAATATTTCTTTCTAGCCAATAATCTGTTATCTCCTCAGAAAAATTGTCTGAGGAACGAAATTCTCTTTTTTCGGTGGGATAAGGTTCATTACCCAACAAAATGCGGATGTAATCACCAGAACCTCTATCTTTCTGTAAACTATGGTAACGTTCATCCAGAAAGTCAATAATCATATCTAGTGAAGCGTAACCAGTAATGATTAATGGCTCTCTTGACTTACAGAGTTCGTTCCAGATAACGCTCTTGACAGATAATTTGTCAGCATTATATGGAAAGCGTTCATGAGGAGGCCAAAGATTATTTGTATTCATTGTTCAACCTTAAATTTATAGTCCGCCATTTTCTGACCCTTAGCCACTATCCGCTTCGTCAGCAAACCTTTTTTCACTTCCTGTTCATTTGCTCCCAAATCCCACAATGCAAGCAGCAAGCGAGTTTGAGCGTATAAAGTCTGTAAATTCTTGGCTTGGGTGTTCATATTCAGTATCCTAGTTAACTAAAAAATATTATAAGCATTTTATTTGTTACTTGGACAAAATTTCAATAATATTGACTATTTTGATGTAAATAAGACAAATATCAATATTTTTCCAGACAATTATCGTATTTTTATACACATACAGCAGATTTGGATCTCTAGTGTTGCAGCTAAAAAACTAGTCGCAGGGGAAATTGCATGATAAACGTGATGCGATTATTTGCACTTGCAACATGAATTAATCCATGCAAACGCTGTACCATTGTCTCTACCAAAATTAACTCTAAACCAGTGTTCTGTGCTTGCCATGAGGAATGTTTGGGAATGCGGTAAAATGGCTGAAAGACTTGTGATAGTTCATGGTGAGGAATCTCTACACCAGAAATACTGATTTTTAATTCTACCGTGGCTGCATTCAAATCGGCGGTAACTGTAATTGATTCACCTGCGGGAGCGCATTGACAAGCTTGGTTGAGTAGCAAGGTAATAATTTTTTCTAAATCAGTGATATCTGTGGAGAAAGGGGGAATTTCTGTGGAGATATCCAGGTGTAACTGTTGTTGCTGACAATTGGTAACATCTCGAAAAGATTCAATAATGGGAGATAACCAGGTTGGAAAATCAATAGTAATGGTTCTACCGTTCCCCTTATGATCAAACATCCTTTTTTTGAAAATATTAAAACCTCAAATCCAATCGGTGTAGGGGTTTCAGGGATATTTTACCGAAAATATCATAAAGGGAGCGGTAGAGCCATAGTAATTAAAGTAGGAGATTCCGAATGGGTTTTCAGATATGCAAAGCTGAGAAGATCGTTAAGTAATTTATTTTCTCGTCCACATTCATGATGGAGAATTTGTAATAGTTGAGATCCTATTTCTATATCTAAAATTCCCGTTGGTGTCATCAGACTTTCTAATGTTTGTACAGCAAGATTAATATTAGTAATGGGTGTGCGTAACTCTTGGGAAAGCTGTTTGAGAAATTCATTTTTTTGCCGTTCTTGTTTTTCTATTTCCTGAATCTGCGCTTTGGTTTTTGCCTGTAGTCGAGATTGACGAATTGCGATCGCACATTTATTAGCTATTTGCTGCAAAAAGGATATTTCTTGTTCTCCAAATTTTGCCTCTGTGTGCCAAATTAGCCAAATATTACCCAAAATGCCTCGATGATCAAAAATTGGACAAGCTAATTGATTCATCATCTGTAATCCAGAATAATGTCCTGGGACAATTTCTATAGATTGCCAAATTTGTTTTTGCAATAGAGATTGATAAATTTGAGGAAAATCAGCGATTACTGTGGTTAAGCCTTGAAAATGGGGTAAAACAGCACTATATTCATAGGTAACTGTGGCAGAAGTTAAACAGGGATTATAAAGTTCAATTTGACAGCGATTAAGTTGTAATAAATCAACTAATTCTTGAATAATAATTGTTAATATCTTTCGATCATCTAGACTATCGAGGATGTGTTCAGTAATATGTTGAAGTAACGTCTGAAATTTCTGAATCTGCTGGATTTCTTGAATATGTTCCTGTCTTTCTGACTCCAATTGGATTTGTAAATATTCTACCTGCTGTTGTAGTTGGGCAACGGATGTATCTATACTCAATTGCATAGATACTTCTGCACAAAATATGGATGGAGATGGTAATTGTGTCCATTTGGGGATGGATTTAACTCGATTTAGATTCATGTAGTAGTTAAGGAAAGAGGTAGTGGATAATTGGTGATTGGGGAAGAAGTAAGTGGAAAGAATACTTACTCATGACTGATCTTTCCATTTGCCTATTACCTATTCCCTAACTAAAAAATCACATTAGTACGGGTAAGCATACCAAATATTGTGTATTGCTGGTAACAACTATTGTGACAGTTTGTGAACAGGTACGTTAAGTTACAGCTAATCCCATGATACTATCCTACTGCATTGTCAAAAATTAATACTATGTCAACTTTGTCCCTCATTTCCCTGAAATGTGCCGTAATTTTGCACTTTTTCCCATATAACAATTGAGTTAAAAACAAGTTTGTTCCCTGTTCTTTTTGTTCCCATTCTCGACTTATATGACTAACAATTCAGATTTTCGCATTGAAAAAGACTCAATGGGCGATCGCCAAATTGCCAACAACGTTTATTATGGTATTCAAACCCAAAGGGCGATCGAAAATTTCCCCATTAGCGGTATTAAACCTTTACCTACTTATATAGATGCTGGTTTATATATTAAAAAAGCTGCCGCTATTGTCAACGGAGAATTAGATTGTATTCCCGCAGATATCAGTAAAGCGATTATTCAAGCCACTGATGAAATCCTAGCAGGTGAATTACGAGATCAGTTTGTGGTTGATGTTTATCAAGCCGGTGCAGGAACTTCTCACCACATGAATATTAACGAAGTTTTGGCAAATCGCGCTTTAGAAATTCTCGGTGATCAAAAAGGTAATTATAAACTCGTTAGTCCCAATGATCATGTAAACTATGGACAGTCTACCAATGATGTTATCCCCACAGCCATTCGCATTGGTGGCTTATTGGCACTTTCTCGCACTTTACAACCAGCTTTAGAACAGGCAATTTCGGCTTTAGAGGCAAAAGCTATAGAATTTCAAGATATCGTCAAATCTGGCAGAACCCACCTCCAAGACGCTGTACCTGTGCGATTAGGGGATAATTTTGGTGCTTGGGCGCAAATCCTCTCAGAACATCAAAACCGTCTTTACATTGCTTCTGGGGATTTAATGGTATTGGGTTTAGGTGGTAGTGCTGCGGGAACAGGTATGAATACTCACCCGGAATATCGGCAAAGAGTTGTGGATATCCTGTCGCAATTGTTGGAATTTCCCCTAGAACCTGCACCCCATTTAATGGCTGCTATGCAAAGTATGGGGGCTTTTGTGAATGTTTCCGGGGCTTTGCGGAATTTAGCCCAGGATTTGGTGAAAATATCCCACGATTTGCGGTTAATGGATTCTGGTCCCAAAACTGGATTTAAGGAAATTCAACTTCCTCCAGTCCAACCTGGTTCTTCAATTATGCCCGGAAAATATAATCCTGTAATGGCAGAGATGACATCAATGGTATGTTTTCAGGTTATGGGATATGATAATGCGATCGCTTTTGCTGCCCAAGCTGGACAATTAGAATTAAATGTGATGATGCCCCTCATTGCCTATAATTTAATTCACAGCATTGAGATTTTAGGTAACACAATTTCGGCTTTAACTACAAGCTGTATTCAAGGAATTACTGCTAACAAAGAACGTTGTTTAGCCTATGCTGAAGGTAGTTTAGCACTAGTCACCGCCCTAAATACTCATATTGGTTATTTGAATGCTGCGGCTGTGGCTAAGGAATCGTTAGAAACAGGTAAATCTCTCCGGCAAATAGTTCTAGAAAAAGGTTTAATGACAGAAGCAGAATTAGCAACTGTGTTAGATTTAGACCAAATGAGTGCAATTGTTCCTTTAAAATAAGTACAAAATACAAGATCCCCGACTTCTTTAAGAAGTCGGATATCTGATTGATAGCCTATTAAGGAAATATCTCAAAACCGGCACAATGTTGTGGACTAATAATACTAAAAATAGGTTTATTTAAAGTAAAAATCTTAGTAATATTCATCCTTTCCGCAATAGCAACAATCGTTGCATCCACAAAGTTTAACTTACTATCAGTATATTGGTCTAGAATCTCCGTCACCCTTTTTAAATCAGTTTTATCAATCCCTTCAATAATGACATTACTATTAGCTAATTCAGTTAAAATCTGTCTTGTTGTAGGATATCCTAACCGAGAAGTAAGCAAATGACAAACTTCAGGTAAAACTGTCGTTGGTAAAACCAATACTTCCTTTGAATCAACTATAACATCAAGGATACGCCCATAATTTTCGTTCTTAATATCAACAGTTGCCACTAAGAAACTTATATCTAAAATAGCCGTCATGATTATTTATTTACCTCATGATTAAATTCCTTAATACCCCTAGTTGGATCAATTTCCAGTTCTCCGTTTTCTGTATCTTTGTCTGATAAATTGGGTTCACTAGACTCTCCTATACCAGAAATACTTAATAAAAAATTACTCTCCTCTGGTTCATTATTAATAGCCGCAGGAGTTAAATTCAGCTTAAAAAGTAAAGATTCAATAAAATCAGCTAATTCAGGAAGTGCTGCCAGTGGAAGTTCATTAATAGCTTGAGATAATTGTTCGTGGGTGAGACTTACAGAATCCATAATTGATATCATCCTTCTATGGAAATAACTTTTATCTGTTTTCAAAGAAATTGGTATTAATTTCTTCTTGGTTTTCCTATGCTTATATAAATTTAGTTTCTACTGTTATATAATAACGCAATTATTCCCCATGCAAACACAAAAACCATTTGTTAGTCTAATTCGGGCTAAACCCTTAAACTTATTATATGTAAAGCTGCACAGAATCATAAAATTCATTAATTCATCCATTTTCATCTGCGTTTATCTGCGTTTATCTGCGGTCAATTATTCTTAAAATCTTATCCAACTCCTGGATATTGACTGGCTGTACTATTAAGAAATATAAATTAATTGTAAAAAATATCCTAACTCCCTTGTAAATATAGGCTTTTCAGGAATTTGTCATTATTTATTAGCCAAGGCTTGACATTATTTATGGTGAATACTACCATAAGTGAAGAGACATTCTTGGTAAGGGCATCTCAGATGACAAAACGAAGTGATAAATAATATAATTTCTCTTACCTCTGGGACCTCTGTGCCTCTGTGGTTCGTTCAAATTACTCTAGAAATTGTAAGCAAGCAGCATCAAAATATAAAATCATGAAAATTGCTTTATTTGGTACAAGTGCAGATCCTCCAACTGCTGGACATTTAATAATTCTCAAATGGTTATCTGAACGTTATGATTGGGTAGCTGTATGGGCTGCGGATAATCCCATGAAGTCCCAACAAACACCTTTACCTCATAGGGCTGCAATGTTGGAATTGTTAATTAAAGATATCAATGTTGCTCAACAAAATATTGCATTAGAACAAGATTTAAGTAGTTGGAAGACTCTAGAAACTGTAGGTAAAGCAAAATTAAAATGGGGAGAAAATATTGAATATACTTTAGTAATTGGTGCTGATTTAGTAAATCAATTACCGCGCTGGTATCATGTTGAAGACTTATTAAAACAAGTGCAATTACTCGTAATTCCCAGACCAGGATATATAATAGATGATTCTGGTTTAGATAAAGTTAAACAAATTGGCGGAAAAATTGCCATTGCTAATTTGATTGGTTTAGATGTTTCCTCTACCGCTTTTCGTGAACAAGGAGATATTAATACTCTCACACCTCCCGTCCTTGCCTACATTCATCAACAGCATTTGTACGAATGCCAATACGTAACCAAAAAAAGATTTTAAACCCCATAAATCAACAACCTTTAGCTGATTTTAAAGTTGGTGTTGATAATGTGATTTTTTCTGTAGATACTGCCCAAAATCGGTTGTTGGTTCTCTTAGTTATGCGACAGCAAGAACCATTTTTAAATCATTGGAGTCTTCCTGGCACTTTAGTTCGTCAAGGAGAATCTTTAGAAGATGCTGCTTATCGGATTATGGCTGAGAAAATAAAGGTAAATAATCTTTATTTAGCGCAACTTTATACTTTTGGTGGTCCAAATCGTGACCCCAGGGAAAAAATTGATAGCTATGGAGTCCGTTATTTATCAGTTAGTTATTTTGCCTTAGTCAGATTTGAAGAAGCAGAATTAATTGCTGATAAAGTCGCAGGTATTGCTTGGTATCCTGTCAAACAATTACCACAATTAGCATTTGACCACAATGAAATTATTACCTATGGACATGGAAGATTAAAAAACAAATTAGAATATAGTCCAGTAGCTTTTGAAGTCTTACCAGAAACTTTTACCTTAAACGATTTGTATCAACTATACACCACAGTTTTAGGAGAAAATTTTGCCGATTATTCTAATTTTCGAGCGCGGTTACTAAAGTTAGGTTTTTTATCAGATACCGAAATTAAAGTATCACGAGGTGCGGGTCGTCCTGCCAGTTTGTATAAGTTTGATAAAGAAGCATTCGCACCGTTTAAAGATAAACCTTTGGTGTTTATTTAAAGAATAATCGTAGCTTGCTTCCCGAAGGGTACGCAGATAAACTCAGATAAACGCGGATAAATACGGATGATTATCTCAATACTGTAGCCAAATTACGAGGGTTCAACGGCTGTAGAAGCATTGTGAATACGACCAAGAGAGGTAAGCTTGGCAAAAATCTGGGATAATAAAATAGGCTCAGGCTGTTGCGGAAGCATTTTTAA
The DNA here is from genome assembly GCF_001672255.1 of Anabaena sp. AL09. Classification (NCBI taxonomy): domain Bacteria; kingdom Bacillati; phylum Cyanobacteriota; class Cyanophyceae; order Nostocales; family Nostocaceae; genus Anabaena; species Anabaena sp. AL09. The sequence continues at coordinate 103,422 of NZ_LJOQ01000038.1, read as the reverse complement.
CATTTCCCGAACATATCGAAAACCCCGACAGTAAGCCTGAAGATCAACAATCCCAGCACCGGGATTATCTTGACGGAACACAAGCTAAAAGATGATGGGACAAATTAACCATGAAAAAGGAAAGATTGCTAACATGGCCATGATGATCTGGCTCAACTGCCGCATAGTCGTCACTTTTATTTCTGGTAGCAGGCATTGCAGGAGTGTTAGGATATCAAACATGGGCTGTATGTGGTTTTGGAGTTTTTGTTTTGGAAGACTATAACTCTACTACATCAGCCCTCTCTCTTCATCCTCTTTTTTTGGCTATAGTATTGTTATCTATTCTTTATTCTCTTTTTTATGATCATGAAAATTGCTATTGCTCAAATTAATCCTATTATTGGTGATTTACTAGGAAATGCTCAAAAAATCCGGGAAATGTCACAACAAGCAGCATCAGAAAATGTTCGTTTATTATTAACACCTGAATTATCAATTTGTGGTTATCCACCGAGGGATTTATTAGTTAATCCTAGTTTTATAGAAGCAATTGATAACACATTGCAAAAATTAGCTGAAGATTTACCAGCAAATTTAGCTGTATTGGTGGGAACTGTGGTTAAAAATTCCCAAGCGCACATTTCTGGAGGAAAAAATTTATTTAATAGCACTGCTTTATTAGAAAATGGTAAAATTCAGCAATTTTTCCATAAAAGGCTATTACCTACTTATGATGTTTTTGATGAAAAACGCTATTTTGAACCAGGACTAGAAGCCAATTATTTTATATTAGATCATCTGAAAATTGGTGTAACAATTTGCGAAGATTTATGGAATGATGAGGAATTTTGGGGTAAGCGGAGTTACGCAGTTAATCCTATTGCTGATTTAGCAAATTTAGGAGTAAATTTAATTGTGAATTTATCCGCTTCACCTTACACTGTTGGTAAACAACATCTGCGAGAAGCGATGTTAAAACATAGTGTAGTTAATTTTCAGCAACCGATTATTTATACAAATCAAGTTGGTGGAAATGATGATTTAGTTTTTGACGGACGCAGTTTTGCTTTAAATAAACAAGGTGAAATTGTTTGTCGTGCAAAAGGTTTTGTATCTGACTTTTTGACTGTTGAATTTAATAGCAATAAACAAGATTTAGATTTCGGTGATATTTCTCCTGTTGATGAATCTGAAGATGAGGAAATTTGGAATGCTTTGGTTTTGGGAGTAAAAGATTATGTTGGTAAATGTCGCTTTTCTAAAGTATTATTGGGTTTAAGTGGAGGAGTTGATTCCGCTTTAGTTGCGGCTATTGCGACTGTGGCATTAGGAAAAGAAAATGTGATTGGTGTGTTAATGCCTTCTCCCTATAGTTCGGAACATTCTATTAGTGATGCTTTAACATTAGCAGCAAATTTAGATATTCAAACTCAACTTTTACCTATTGGGGAATTAATGGCAAGTTTTGATAATTCCCTAGATGAATTATTTGCAGGAACAGAATTTGGGATTGCAGAAGAAAACCTGCAATCTCGAATTCGTGGTAATTTATTAATGGCAATTTCTAATAAATTTGGCTATCTACTTTTATCTACTGGCAACAAATCAGAAGTTGCTGTTGGTTATTGCACCCTTTATGGTGATATGAATGGTGGTTTATCAGTCATTGCTGATGTTCCCAAAACTCGCGTTTATTCTATCTGCAAATGGTTAAATTCTCATCAACAAAAAGAAGTTATTCCCGAAAATATTCTCACGAAAGCACCAAGCGCAGAACTTAAACCGGGTCAAGTTGACCAAGATTCTCTTCCACCTTATGAAATTTTAGATGATATTCTCGACCGTTTGATTCATCAACATCAATCAGCAACAGAAATTATTAGCGCAGGTCATGAACCGGCAATTGTAGATAGAGTATTACAATTATTATCTCGTGCGGAGTTTAAACGCCGACAAGCAGCACCGGGATTAAAAATTACTGACCGCGCTTTTGGGACTGGTTGGAGAATGCCTATTGCTAGTAGTTGGTCAGCGTTGAGGAATACTTCTTCTCCATAATTTTTACTGATGTGTATTAACCTCAATTAATTCCACACACTTATCCAAATTATCCCTAAATAACGGCTTATTAGCCTATAACTAAGTAGGTGAACGGAAAAAACCGTAGACGCGAAGCGGCTTCTCGAAGAGTAATATGTAAAGAAAAGTAAAATCGCCCAAACCCTCTTCACTCTTGCCTCTTGCCTCTTGCCTCTTGCCTAGTGCCATAACGACGATTTTCAATGCTAACCTACTTACCATGACTAACACTATTAATCCACAGCATAAATTGCGAAATTTTAGTATCATCAACCCTACCAAAATATTAATAGGTATAATTGCCACTGTTCCCATGGCTTTAGGCTTACCCGCAAAAGCTTTAGAAATACAGGTATTACCTAAAAATCCCCAATTGGGAGATACAATTTCCGTAGTAATTGAGGCAGATTCTCAAGAAAAGATTAGTAACCCCACAGTAACAGTTGGGGAAACAACATATCCAGCCTTTGAAATTGCCCCTCGTCAATACCGTTCTTTTATTCCCACAACTCCCTTAGAAAAAGCTGGAGTGAGAACAATCAGAATTTCCCAAGATGGACAAGAACAAAACTTATCAGTAAAAGTGCGCGATCGCAAATTTCCCGTGCAACGCATCACCTTACCACCCGGAAAAGCTGGAGTTAATGCTACCGAATACGAACTCAAGCGAGTAAAAGAATTAAAAGCCTTACAAACACCGGAAAAATATTGGCATGGCCTGTTTCTCACCCCCAACGCGGGGCGAACCTCTACTAAATATGGTGTCCGTCGCTACTACAATGGCGAATTTGCCAATGACTACTACCATCGTGGACAGGACTATGCAGGAGCAACAGGTTCATCTGTAGTTACCCCAGCGGCTGGGAAAGTGGCTTTAGTTGGTACAGTATCCCAAGGCTTCCGCGTTCATGGTAACGTAGTCGGCATTGATCACGGTCAAGGTGTTATCAGTATTTTCATGCACCTAAGTCGGATTGATGTCAAAGAAGGTGATTTTGTGCAAGCAGGGCAAAAAATTGGTGCAGTCGGTTCAACTGGCGCATCTACCGGACCCCACTTACACTGGGGTTTGTATGTAAACGGACAATCTGTTGATCCAATCCCTTGGAAATCTAAACAAATTGATTAAGTTTCTCATCTTCAATACCTTTGCCATAGGCTTTTTTCAATTTGGCGAAGGTATTGATATTGTGACTTTTTCAACCCAAAATACTTATACATAAATGGTATAATTTGGTAAAATAAATAATTCAGTAACACAGTAATAGGGGACTTCAAACCCTGATTTATTCCCTAATCTGGACTAATTCTGCTATTGTATTCTGGGTGATTGATAGCATATCTGTTTAGTTTGGCTATCGCAAAGTATATATTTCTAAGTAAAAAATATATACTTTTAACCTGTGTTCCTTCCATACTACCCACAATGTTTTATGAGTATTGAAAAAATAGTAGAACAAGCTCTTCAAGATGGTTACTTGACACCAGCAATGGAAGCAGAAGTTGGGCGGATTTGCGGTAACGCCGCAGAACTGCTAACCGAAGAGTACATGGCTTTAGATCGCCTCATGGGGGCATTGTTGACCGGTGAGGTAGTAGCAGTACCTCGCAAACAATTTATCAACGTCATGGAAGAATTGGTACTCATCAACGTCATTGCCAAAGTAGCAGAAATTGAAGTAACCAGCGAAATTTCTCTAGATGTGGGCGATATAACCGCCTATGCTCTGAACAGGCTGCCTCCTCTGTATGCAACGACGGAAGAAGGCGCGAAATATCAACGAGAAAGAGCTAACACAGAACTTGATGCTTTAATATCCCAACAAGTTAGCGAAGCCATCTGTAAGTATTTAGATACACCAGATTTCTTCCCAGAACGTCAATCATTGAACAAGACCACTGGCAATGAAGTTTTAACTCAAGTTAGTACATTGCTTCAGACCCATGCGGCTAATTTTGAGCCACAATAACTAATAACTAATAATTGATAAGTCGGTGAACACAATAAAACCAAACTGTGTAAAGAAACGTAAAATCGCTGAAAACTTCTTTACTCTTGCCTCTTGCCTATTGTCTCAAGCCTAGTGCTATAAGGACAATTTTCAACGCCAACCTACTTAATTGATAATTGATAAATAACAATTATCAATTACTTAATATTTTTATTCACGAACTGATACCTGTGTGCCGATATTTACTTGGCTATACAGCATTCTCACGTCAGAATTACGCATTCTTAGACAACCATGAGAAACCGCCGCTCCTACCAAGTCAACATTTGGTGTCCCGTGAAAGCCAATTTCATTCCGGCCGTCTGACCAAAAACCAATCCATCTATCCCCCAAAGGACTATCAGTACCACCCTCAAAGATAGCTCCTGTAATTGGATGTCGCCAGATAGGATGATGTTCTTTGTGGATAATTTTGAAATCGCCAGTTGGTGTTTCCCAGCCCTTTTTACCGATAGCGATTGGGTAACTAGCTATAACCTCATCATATCGAGAAACATAAACACGGCGATCGCTTAAATCTACAACTACTTTAGTTGCATTTAAGTCCGGTACTGATGGCTTTGGATTATTAACTGGATCTGTAACAGCATCCAGGCTTGATTTCTGTGTTTTCCAAGGAGAATCCAAGTTAATCACCGCAGCTTTTTGGGGAGAGGTAGGTACAGAAGCCGCAATGGCACTACTCCCAATTTCTACTGGTGAACCCTGCGGATAAACCTCTGTGGATGCAGATTGATTTAACTGCCCTGTTGTTCTCATCGTTTGCCAATGGACAGCCAGAGATAAAATTGCTGTACCAAAACAGAGAAACATGACCATACTCGCTACAGATTCATTTCTTGCCATTGCCATCGCCTATTATTTATCCCTGACATATTTAGCTGGAGGTGAGAATTTTACTGATTAACAATTGACAATTAGCCATTATTTATTACCTATGACCTATTAGCAGTTACTAGTCAAGTATTTAGTGGCCAGTTTTCAATCTGATCACTATTCCCAACCTCACAAAAATTTGATCCCTGAAAACTCCTTTCTATATTTATTTCCGTGTTCCGATTATAAATCCGTCACCTTACTGAGGAACTTTTGACCAATGATCAAGTCTAATAGGAGGGAGTGATTTAAAGCTAGACCGATCCATGAGTCAATCCATTAGTGTATCTTGGTCAACAGTTGATGCCACCTACCCAGCAGCATCGGTGCAAGTTGACAAACTCTCAAACCACGACCTTATTTTACGCTGTCAAGTCGGATTGCGTCCAGACCGTGCTGCCTTTTCAGAACTATTGCGCCGCTATCAGACTCAAGTTGATCGAGTTTTATATCATCTAGCCCCTGACTGGTCTGACAGAGCCGATTTAGCCCAGGAAGTTTGGATTCGTGTCTACCGAAATATTAACCGACTACAAGAACCTGCCAAGTTCCGAGGTTGGTTAAGTCGGATTGCCACTAATTTGTTTTATGATGAATTACGTAAACGCAAACGGGTAGCCAGTCCTCTCTCCCTAGATGCTCCGCGATTGTTAGCCGACGGGGAAATGGATTGGGAAATTGCCGGTGATACCCCAAGTCCAGATGAGGAAATGACGACCAGAGAATTTTATGAACAGTTGCGAGAAGCGATCGCTGATTTACCAGAGGTTTTTCGGACTACAATTGTTTTGAGAGAAATTGAAGGACTGGCCTATGAAGAAATCGCCGAAATTACCGGAGTTTCCCTGGGAACGGTGAAATCTAGAATAGCCAGAGCCAGATCAAGATTACAAACTCAATTGCAAACCTATCTAGATACATAATCTACATCATGTTTCCTCAATTTTATGGCAGATTTTAAGAAATATTAAGGACTGTCAACGAAAATATATATTTTCTGCCATTGAGAAGCAAAAATGAATCAACAGGTACTATAAATATGGAGAAGCGCGATTGTTTCGAGTTATTAAGTGCTTACCTGGATGGCGAAGTCACAGCTACTGAACGCAGGCAAGTTGAAGAGTGGCTTTCAACTGATACTTCTATTAAGTGCTTGTATAAGAGACTGTTAAATCTTAGAAAGGGTTTACATGACATCCCTGTTCCCGCAACTGCTCAGTCATCAGAGGTAACGACTAACCAAGTTTTAACGCGTGTTAATCGCCGTTACCGCTTGAACTGGATGTTAGGTGGTGCAGCCGCTGCGGCTTGTATTTTGGGAGCAATATCTGGTTTATTTCCAAGTAATTCCAGAATGGTAGAAATAGCCACAACACAACCAACAGAATTAACACCAACAGCCGCAGATTCGCCTTTAATGGTGGCTTTAAATAACCCAGTCATTGAAATTCCCAAAACAGCAGTCGCTACCGGTCAAAAGCCAGTTAATAACCTCAATTAATTACCTGGCGGGTAGACTTTTTGTAATATCATAAAATACAACCAAGCCCAATCTGGAAATGAGCAGTTTAGCTTGTAAACCTCTATGTAATGGCGATTATAGGGGTTTTTTGATGTCGGTTAATTTCTTTGCTAGTAATCTTCTAAATTATCTAATGCATTCTTTTAATTTTAATCACTCAAAACCAAAGAAACAAAAGCTGTTCCTTTTGGTAAATTATGGGTAATAAATTGTTTAGCTATAGATACACTTTGTTGAGGATCATCAATTTCACTTAAATCTAATGATCCAGGATCTTCGGATATTTGATCATTGATATAATACCATAAATCTACACCTAAAACGGAAATATTTCTTTCGGCAATTTCGTTAATAAATTCCAGTGCATTAGCAGGAGTTAATAGCAATTCTCCAGCTTTAATAAATCCTGTTTTTTGATATTTATCAATTAATTTCATGTTTGTACTCCTGAATTTACTTATTAGTGAAAATATTCCTGATATTTATTAATCAACATTTAATTTAGTATTGTTTTTCAATCCAGTTAGGATCATTAATATCACTTACCTGAACTACATCACCTGTGATGTCATTACAGACAATGTATGCACCATCACTCCTGTAATATACAGTAGCAGGATCATCTTTTCTTGTACCATCTATATTATACCTTTTATCTCTTGTTTTTTCCGTTTTACCAGGATTTAAGTAAACTAATTCAAGCATTTCTTCTGTCCAACCCCTTTTACTCATTTGTTGTTTTATTTTTTTTCCAATATTTAATTTGGGCATCTTGATTGAATTTGTTTTTTAATATTTGTTTAGTTGATATATTATAATTACATTGCATAAGAAGGGGATATGGAATAGATACTTTCACTCTTTTTGTAATTCTCTAATTCTATCTTGCGCTATTTTTAACCATTTTTCATTCCCTCCCTGTTGTTGATAAAGTTTCACTGCTTGCTGAAAGTCAGCTATAGCTGCTTGCTTATCTCCTAAATCAGAACGGGTATTTCCCCTCTGGTGGTAGGCAATGGCAAAGTTAGGATTGATCTTGATAGCTTGGTTAAAATCTGCTATGGCTGCTTGTTTATCTCCTAATTTATAATGGGCAATTCCCCTATTTTGGTAGGTTATGGTATCATGAGGATCAAGATTAATTGATTCATTATATAAAGCGATCGCACCTTGATAATCTTTCAAGTAATGACGAATTCTGCCCTGATTACGCTTAGATGCAGAGTTATTTCCTTGTGTAGCAAATAGTTTTGCTGATTTTTGTAAATCATCTATAGCCTTCTGGTTGTTTTCAATATTTCTGTAAGCAAATCCTCTACGAGAATAGGCTTCAGCAAATTTAGAATCTAAGCGAATAGCTTCAGTTAAAGTATTAATAGCTCCTTGATAGTCTCCTTTATCAAATTTATCATTACCTTGCTTTAGCAATTCCTCAGCCTTCTTTGTTGTTGCTGTTAGAGCAGCTTGATAAGATAATACCTGATTAACAATATAACCACCAGCAAAACTAATAGCCACTGCCATACCCAAACCAACCATAATTTTCGTAGGAAACTTTTTAGGGGGTGGAGGTGGTATTACAATAGTTTTATCAGGTGGAATTAGTGCTTGTAACGCCTCAGTTGCATTCTTATAACGCTGACTAAAATGGTCACGCACCATCTTATTTAAAACTTCTGCAAACTCATCACTAACTTGGGCATAATTACGCCAGATAATTTCCCCAGTATTCGAGTCTTCCTGAAATTGTCCTGGTACTAATCCAGTTACAGCTGGAATACCAATCATGCCCACAGCATAAATATCACTAGCAAATTTAGGTTTACCACCTGCCTGTTCCCCCGGCATATATCCAGGTGTACCAATGCCTACAGTTAGACTGGTTTGCCCTTTGGAATTAACAGTATAAACCCCAATTTCTTTAACTGCACCAAAATCAATCAAAACAATTTTGCCATCTTGATGACGACGCATAATATTGGATGGCTTAATATCTCGATGAATAATATTTTGTTGATGAACAACTGCTAAAATTTCTAGAATATCTATGAGTAGTTTAATCGTTTGTTCTTCAGTCCACTTTTTACCAAAGACAATTTCTTGATTCAGATCATATCCATCTACAAATTCTTGCACAAGATAAAATTCGTCCTTTTCTTCAAAATAGGCAGCAAGTGAAGGTATTTGGTCATGTTTACCGAAATTTTGTAAAACCTTAGCTTCCTCCTCAAACAATCTTTTAGCAATTGCTAACACACTAGGATCAGGATTTCGCTTTAAGCGTTTGACTACACAGTGCGGGCTTCCTGGTAAAGCTGTATCTTCAGCCAGGTAGGTATCACCAAATGCACCTTCACCAATTTGCTTGATAATTTTGTATCTACTCAGAAGTGTAGTCATCTGATTGGGATATAAAGAGGGTTTCCTAAATCAATACCTTGTCCATTTTTTGTAGGTCGGGTTAAGCGACAGCGCAACCCGACGCATTTGTTGGGTTTCGTACCTCAATCCAACCTACAAATCAAGACTTTTTTCGATTTGGACAAGGTATTGCTAAATTAAATGTATTATATGACTCGATTTCCCACTTTTGGCTAATAATTTGATTTTTTTATATAAAATTACGTAAAGATGTTGGTACAATTTAAACGAACCTGCATGGACTAATGAAATAACCCACGCAGTTGAATTTTGTTTATTTAGCCACGTCCACGAAGCGTACCCCAGGTATCTTTCCAATTTCCAGATTTTTTACCAACCTTGCATTTCCACCAACTCCATACACAAATCATTGATTTGCTCCAAGTCAGGACGATGTGATAAACTAGATTGCTCATAAAAAACATCCATTTGAGCAACCAAATCTTCCGCCATTTTCATTAATTGCTCATAACTATAATCACCTCGCAAAATAGCCCTTAAATCATCAATATCACCAGCTAAATTTCTATCTACAGTCACTTCTCCCCGCTGCAAAATTTCCAACCCACTGCGTAGTAATCGAATACAGTGCATTCCATGTTTTAAATCATAACCTGATTTTTTTTCCATTTCGGCTCTAGCAGGATTTCTATTTTCCTGCCAAGATATATAAGCCTTCCATTCTCTTAAAGCAATTTGGTAACTTTGACTTTTTTGCAAAAGGCGAATAAAATCTTTACGTCCATGAGTTAAATTTTGGGTATATGCTAAAGTTTCATCTGCTAAAGTGTACTGTTTCAAAACACCTTTAAAATCAATATCCCCAGTCAGCAATTTATATAACTGTTCTGATTCTTCCAAAAACTCAATTTTCCCCCTAATCAAAAGATAAAGATATTCCAAAAAAGCATTTAACTCATCTTTGCTTAACGGAACTTCATCCATAATATCAAAATCAGCAGGAAGAGGTTTCTTCGTAGGTGGATTTAACAACCATTTACGATGAGTTTCCATCTTCTTAATTTGAGCAAAAGCATAACCAGAATAAGTATGCTTTACCTTTTTACTCAAAAATAAATGACGGTGATTAATTAAATGTTGTCCGACATTTGTTAAAAAAGGATAATTAGTTAACCACAGCAATTCTAAAACATTGGGATTTGCACCAGCTAATAAATGAATAACCTTTCTTAATTCATAAATAACCGTATCTTCATTACCATCTATAAACGGAAATATCCCCGGTTCATCCCAACCAGAATCCTTTTGTTCAATACTATCAAATCCCAAATAATAGCGTTTAGGAGCAATAAATACACCACGATAATCATAATCTGATTCTGGACGATTTAAACCATAACCATGACTACCAGCTAAACCCACAAAAATAGTTCTTTGTTCAACTTCAATTCTTTTCATCTTTATCTAATAAAAATTAAATTTTCATTTTCAGCATTAACTAAATTATAATTGATAATTCGTAACAATTATCACATTTTTCTAAAATTCTCCCGATTTTGTTGGGTTTCACTTCCCTCTACCCAACCTACAATTTTCTTAAATTATTTATGAAAAATCTGAAAGTGAATAGTAAAAAAATCTGAGCAACCCTATTTAAATTGCTCAGATTAGTTAAAAAATTTTCCGTCTGTGTCATGGTTAACTACAAACACCAGAATTATCTTTTCGGAAATCAGCGAGAAATAAAATTATATTTTCTCAAAGGTTGACTGATTAACCATCAATCAGGTAATATAGTAGATTGTCTGTCTAATTCCTGCTCGGATCAGGTAGACATACTGCAAAAGCTGGCAAAGCTATAAATAATAGCGTCTCTACAGGAGATTATAGCCAGCTACCTGTACGGCAACCTCAAGGACGATTTAATGACTTACGCGATTATTGAAACTGGCGGTAAACAAATGAAAGTAGAAGCAGGTCGCTTTTACGACATTGAACTACTAACCGCTGAACCAGATGAAAAAGTTACCATCAACGCAGTATTACTTGTACATCACGAAGGCGCAGTTTCCATTGGACAACCTTTAGTAGAAGGTGCAACCGTGGAAGGGACAATTATGCGACACTTTAGAGGTCGCAAAGTCCTGGTGTATAAGATGAAACCTAAAAAGAAAACCCGCAAAAAACGGGGACATCGCCAGGAAATTACCAGATTTTTGATTAATTCTATCAATCTCAACGGCGAAGTTTTAGCTTACGAAGAAGCACCAACGAGTCCTGAACTTCCCGTTCTTGATACTGACTTTGTGGAAGAAACCGCTGACGAATCATCCGAAGAATCATAAAAAAAGGTTTAAGTTACTAGTTAGGCAAGAGGGAAAAGGTGATAGAGAGTAATTACCAATTACCAATTACTTTTTTCCCAGCCTAAACTGGATAACTAGCAACCTGGGATAAATAAAGTAAATAGAAAAGAGGGAATCATGGCTCATAAGAAGGGAACTGGTAGTACGCGAAACGGTCGTGACTCGAATGCTCAACGACTAGGCGTAAAGCGTTATGGTGGACAAACTGTACGCGCAGGTAATATTCTAGTCCGTCAACGTGGTACTAAGGTTCATCCTGGTAACAACGTTGGTATTGGTAGTGATGATACCTTGTTTGCTTTAATTGACGGTGTAGTTACCTTTGAAAGAAGAGGTAAAAGCCAGAAGAAAGTTAGCGTTTATGCAGCAGCAGTAGAATTCGTAGAAGCTGTAGCTGGTTAATTCGTTATTAGTCATTGGTCATTCGTTATTAATTAATTAATGACTAATGACTACTTTTAAATGTAGTGATTGATAAGTGCGCCCATTCCTAGTCCTAACAGTGAGCAAAAAGATATACAGCCAAAAGCTAATGCTGGTTTTAAACCAACTGTTTGAAAGTCTATTTTGGCTAGGATAGTCGCGCACATAACGAGTAAAGTATCAAGAAATACCCGAAACCAGGCAATCATTAGAAAAAATAGGAAAGCTGCTAAGATAGCCACAAGAAAAGTCCTAGCGTTTGACTTGAAGAAAATATGAGCATAATCATCTAGTTTTAACCAAGGGTTGGTGACTAAGATTAGGGATAGCAGGATAGTTACCACAGTTATCAGTCGGACATACCACTGGGCTTTTTCTTCAAATATCAACCAGCCCAATGTACTGTAACTCAGTAATACAAGTGTTAGGGAAAACCAAGGAATCTTTTTCAAAATTGACATATAGCAGGAGTCAGGAATAAAACAGGCTTCAGGTAGTTGATAAATGTAAAAGTTCTGTACCTTAATCAGTTACAAATCGTTATATACTGGTGTTTTCAATATCGGTTGCATTCATTATTTTACAAATTTACTGAACTCATCAGGTTTCTAAATGTTGAATTCCATCCCTAATTCCCAATTTAAGAGAATAAAGATCAACATTTAGTTAAATATGTTCATAAATATTTGTAAACTGTTAGCAGTTGAATAGCCATCTGGCATATCATTAAGGATTGATCATGAGACAAATTGTTATCGTCGAGCGCGTATGCCTAATTGGTCATATCGTTTCTATGGTATTTGGACTGCTGGGGATATTGATTGTTATTCCCAATGCTGAACTAATTGTTAGCTTATCAGAAGTCGGACAGAGCGTCATGCAGTGGAGTATGGCGGGTGGTGGTGTGGTATATATGATTTTGGGGGCGCTGGGAGTGTTCCTTTATGCTTACCGAACTTTAGGTTTAGCACGCGCTTTAGGATTTTTAATCCCATCTTTATCAATTTCCCTAACTAGCGAATTACTAGGAACTAGCACAGGCTTTCCCTTTGGTTACTATAGCTATTTGAGCGGTCTGGGTTATAAAATTTCCGGTTTGGTCCCTTTTACAATTCCCCTTTCCTGGTTTTATGTGGGATTAGTTTCTTATGTGTTGGCTCGTGCGGGTTTAGAAGTAGATAAAAAACCCAGCTTGTTCCGTCACGTGGGAGCTATTGGTTTAGGGGCTTTACTGCTCACTTCTTGGGATTTTGTGCTTGACCCAGCCATGAGTCAAACTTCCCTTCCCTTCTGGTATTGGCACCAACCGGGGGCTTTCTTTGGAATGCCTTATCAAAACTTTGCGGGTTGGATGGGTACTGGTTCGTTATTTATGACTGTAGCGGCTTTGTTATGGAGCAAAAACCCGGTTAAGTTAGACCATTACCAACTAAATGTACCTTTATTGGTTTATTTGGGTAACTTTGGTTTTGCCACAATCATGAGTTTAGCCGCTGGGTTTCCTATTCCTGTACTGCTAGGTGTGGCACTGGGTGTAGCTCCGGCTGTGCTGCTGTGGTCTAAAGGTTCTAGTACACCTGCAACGGTGAATATTGAAGCAGCTACTAAAGAAGTTGCTGTTGCTAATGTGAAAGTTGCTTTCAAATAGGGAAGAGGGAAGAGGGAATAGGAGAAGAAATTCTGCCAATTACCTCTTTCCCAATTACACAAAAAGAAAGCTAAGAGGTTGTTTGAAAAGTATTATATGAAACCCATAATCTCCAAAAACCTAACCCCCATTCCCTTGTAGGGAATGGCGGTTTTAAAGCCTCTCCCCGACCAGGGGAGAGGTTTGGAGAGGGGTCTGTTTACACATTAAAAACTTTTAAAACATCCTCTTAGACCGGGGAGTGTCAAGCACATTATTTCTCGTAAAGTATTGCGTCAATTTTGGCATCACTCCAATACTGTTAAGTTAATTTGCCTAAATTGCGCGAAAATCTAAACTAGCTACTTTATACGAAAAAGTCAGGGTTAAAATTGTTAAATATTATTCCGCTCCTATTGCTACTTATCCAAGTACCTGCAACAGCCATTTTGCTTTCCCGGTTGCTCAAAGGTCCAGGACGTTATCCAGCCCTCGAACCACAACAACCCACACCAGAACTTTTGGGAACGGTGAGTGTGGTTGTACCGACACTAAATGAGGCATTACGGATTAGTCCGCTGTTAGAGGGTTTGAGTCGCCAAAGTTACGAAGTTCGGGAAATTATTGTGGTTGATAGTCGCTCACAAGATGGTACTCCCGACTTGGTGAAAACCGCACAAATAACAGACCCCCGCTTTCGGGTGATCACAGATGACCCTTTACCCGCTGGCTGGGTTGGTCGTCCTTGGGCGTTGCATAATGGCTTTTTATTCACATCTGAGGGGAGTGAATGGTTTTTGGGCATGGATGCGGATATTCAACCCCATCCTGGTTTGGTGGCGAGTTTAGTGAAAACTGCGATCGCTCAAGGTTATGATTTGGTATCTTTATCACCGCAGTTTATTCTCAAGTATCCGGGAGAATGCTGGTTACAACCGGCTTTGTTAATGACGTTACTGTATAGATTTGATCCTACGGGTATTTATACTGAACAACCGGAACGGGTGATGGCTAATGGTCAGTGTTTTTTATGTCGTCGGTCTGTATTAAGGGCTGTGGATGGCTATAGCAGTGCTAAAGGTTCTTTTTGTGATGATGTGACTTTGGCGCGGAATATTGCCTCTCAAGGCTTTAAGGTGGGCTTTTTAGATGGTGCTAAGGTGCTAAGGGTGAGAATGTATGAAGGGGCGTTAGAAACTTGGAATGAATGGGGACGCAGCCTAGATTTGAAAGATGCTGCTTCTCCTGCTCAGATTTGGGGGGATTTATGGCTATTGTCTGCGGTGCAGGGTTTACCTCTTTTGATTTTATTGGGTTATTTGTTGCTTCCTAGTTTGGTGCTTTCATTGCCGGCGATGTTGTTGTTAGGATTGAATATATTTTTGGTGGTGATTCGCTTTGCTTTATTATTAGCGATCGCTCCCTCTTATGATCGCAAAGATGCTACAGGTGGTTGGTTATTCTGGCTTTCTCCTTTAGCTGACCCTTTAGCGGTGCTACGCATTTTTTTATCTGCATTTCACACTCCCAAAGAATGGCGCGGCAGGAAATACGGTGATTAATGCTATTTATGGTGTTGACCGATGGTATCGCTCTTTGTTCCAATTTATCTGATTGGGGAGAGCGATCTTATTTATTAGAAAATATCTTGGTTCTTAAAGAACACAGACTATATAATTAGTGTATCTGTCAATTCTCTACATTTATTTGCTCTATGGATTTATTAAACATCCGCACCAAAGTAATCACAGAAATTAATCTCATTCCCGAAGATAAATTAGAAGAATTATATAATTTTATTCATTATTGGCGATTGAATGGAGAATCATCTCCAGGTTCACTAGAACAAACTATGCAGTTTGCTGGCTGTTGGAATGATATGTCAGATGAAACATTTGCTAATTTCAGTAAAGAAATCAACATCCGTCGTCAACAGGCATTTTTTGAAAGGAGAAGTGATGAAACCAGCTTTGATTGATACCAATATCTTATCATTATCACAACAGGAACTCATCCAGCCGTCAATTTTTCCGATAAGTGCTTAAATACCCAATGTTCAGGAGATTAAAAAAGGAGATAATTAATCATCATGGAAACATCAATCAGCATTAATCCAGCTTATGAAGAAATAATCAACTTTCTCGCTGCTGGCATAACATCTCAAAGTTTAGTTGAATTTCAAGTATCAGAAACAGTAAAAGAAAGAGTATCTGATTTGATTTTTCGAGAAAAAACTGATGGAATTTCTTCAGAGGAAAAATCAGAATTAGATCATTATTTGATTTTAGAACATTTATTAAGACTAGCAAAAGCTAGGGCTTATGATTTTATTCACGAAAAGGCTTAAAATTCAATTATGGAGCGTCCTTATTTAAATCTAGAACTTCGCCGTTTAGTTGCTCAAAGAGCAGATAATTTATGTGAATATTGCCTGATTGCTGAACATGATACTATTTTAGGATGTGCCATTGATCATATTATTAGTATCAAACATGGTGGCTCATCAAATATAGATAATCTAGCTTATTGTTGTGTTTATTGTAATCGTTTTAAAGGCAGTGATATCGGTTCAATTATTATAGATAAAAAAGAATTTGTGCGTTTTTATCATCCTCGTTGGGATAATTGGGGAGAACATTTTAAACTGAATAATTCTACTATTGAATCTCTCACAAATATAGGACAAGTGACGGCTAGAATTTTAGGGTTTAATGATCAATCTCGTTTATTAGAACGTCAATTACTTATTGATAATAAAAAATATCCTTCTCTTTTGGCAATGAGAAGAATGAAGGATTAATGCAACGTCTTCCAGATTATTGAAATTGCGATAATTATGCTGGTGGTAAAATGAGTCGCTGGATCACTAATTCTGGATTATCTAAAAATGGATTGATTTGGTTAAAATCAAATAGTCCATTGGCAATATCTCCTGCATATTGATGAATTAAAACTTTACAAGGAACTGGGTTTGCAGGTGCTATTTGATCTCGATTCCAAGGGCGCAGCTTTGTTTGTTGATCACCGTCAGAGGTTGCTGTTAAGATATACCTAATAATCTGCGGGTTTGAGGTCCAACAACACCATCTTGACTTAAACCTTTTTGTTCCTGAAACTTCTCTACAGCAGATTCCGTATCGTCATCATAAATACTATTGGCTCTACCGCTCCCTTTATGATATTTTCGGTAAAATATCCCTGAAACCCCTACACCGACATCCCTCATTAATTTATATCAAACCCATGTACACCAATGGTTTTGGATATATCAAAAGGATCTTTGATCACAAGGGGAACGGTAGAACCATACTATTAATTTGGGTTGCGTTTAGAAAACCAGCATTAACTAACGCTTGCTGAACTTTGCGAACATCTTCACCTTGCAAATTAGGATTAGTAAGTTTCAGAAGTCTAGCCGTAGCAAAACCTTCGGCTGGAGACATATCCAGTCGTGCTGCTGTTTGGGGTCTGAATGTACCATCTACTGTAATTTGATCGTTGGGGTTGTTTTTGTTCCAGAGTTGCTGAAAAGCCTTTACCCCAATATCGCCAATATCATCCCTAACACCGCTACCTCTATAGGTGAAATGAACTGAATCAGCATTACCAAACCAATCCCAATCTTCATTTCCTAAAGCAGATATCCAAGCCTGAAAATCAGGAGTATCCAAAGCTAAACCATCTTCATGATTACTTAAACCTGGCTTGGCTGCACGTGGTATGTTACACTGACCATTCTCATACCAGCTACGCAGAAGACTTAAGAATCCTGACAAACGATACTGTTACAGGTTATCAAATAATTAACGCTTTGTCTTCGATGGTACGTTACAGTATTCTAGTGAGTCAGAATTTAGGAGAAAACAAATATGTCAACCGATAACTTATCAACTACAATTAAAGATTTTGTTTGGGTGTAACAACCAGGAATACTAGGCATAGATGCGACAAAATAACCCGAAAAATTTAAATGTATGTGAAGAAAAGTAAAATCGCCCAAAACTCTCTTCCTGTTCCCAGTTAAGAGTTCCCTGTTCCCTTGTCATAACGACAATTTTTAACGCCAACCTACTTAGTAATTGGAGATTCTATTAAAAAATCCTATTGTTTTGTGGAATTTGAAAATGCTGCATCTAACAGCATATTTGTTTCCAGATCAGGAAAAAATACTCCTGAATGGTCTTCCAGATTTGAAAAAGGATTCACCCAGATTTTAGATTGGTTTTGGAAACTGGATGATTTAGAAAAAACAGATGCTTTTGAAGATAGGTTTACTGCCAGAAATATTAGACCTCTTGCACAATTGTTTCTCTGGTACGATAGAAGGTTTCAGGTTTTATGTATTTTTGGTGTTCTTTGCGATCGCAAATTCAACCATAGCCGTGTAACTCTAACTTTTATCTAAAAAAACACAACCCTCAATCGTAACATAAAATTAATTTTGCAAGAGGTCTAATAGAAACCTTTATTTGTCGGGTTTCCTTTCGTCAATCCAACTTTGTATCTTGAAGGACACCACATAATGTGGTTCTAAGCATACTCCAAAGTCATTGTGATAGAAGAAATATTATCAAATACCTTAATAAAGCTAATATTGATGGTTGGGTTGTAATACCAAGCATTAACACTAGCCCCATTGAGGGCATTATAATCTCCATTGCCTAATTGCTGGATTTCTTGATTGTTGAGAATAACGTTATTCAAAGAACCAGAGCTTCCCTGAGTTTCAGAAGGATCGTGCAAAATAGCAACAAAGAAAAACGTCTCGTACTGAGGCGTATAGTTATCATGAATACGCTCTATTTTTATTTGACGAGTGTTTTGTTCTGGATCTGTATATTCATGGGTAATCTTTGTCTCCCGATATTCACTTCTTGCCTGTGGATCTCCTCCTTGTTCTTCTGGTTTGTCCACTGCTGAAGAACGACTAACCCCGTCATCTAAATACATTGTATATTCTCCACTTTGTCCCGGATAAATATTCAAAGTAATAGGATTGGGTTTATCTTGCTGATTCAGTTCCCCTACATACTGTTCAATCTCAACAGTAGGAATAATTGCACCTGAACGAACATAGATAGGAACAATGAAATTAATGTGTTTCCCCTCAAGATTAAGATTAGCATCAAAGTCTCGAATCGTCGTTCCTCCTTCAACTAAACTGGCTAAGGGTAGTTGGTCGTTCATAAAACAATACCAATTACTACCTTGGGGGAGATAAACATCCCACTTACCTCCATTCGTTTCCGATTGAGGTTTGGTAATAGGAGAAATGAGAAGATCCTTTCCGACAAAAAACTGGTTGTCAAGGAAGTATTCTTTATCATTATAAAGAGACTGGTCTTGAGGATCATTAAGAAACATGGGACGGCAAATAGGCATTCCATCCAAAGTATTCTCGAAAAGGCAGTCATAGAAAAGCTGCATCAACCGATAGCGCAATTCAATATAATGTTTGCAAATCGGCAATACCATTGCATACAAATCTTGCGGTTGAGGTATAGGCAGTTTCCGTTCTGTGAAGTATTCCACATACATAAAAGGTTCTTGGAATTCTTTGCGCCCTTTTCGGACATAATGATTTCTGAACCAAGGTAAGAAAGCACCCGCCACTGTCCAACGAATTAAGAGTTCGGGACTTGCCCATTTCTCCTCATCTTTTCTTGATTCAAAACCACCTATATCTTGACCGCAGATAGCAAGTCCACACATTCCAAGGGAAAGAACCTGAGAAACATTCATCCGGAGAAAATCCCAATCCGAAGCATTATCTCCCGTCCATAATCCTGAAAAGCGATGAGAACCAGTAAAACTACCTCGCCCAATGATAAAGTTGCGTTTATTATCCCGTCCAGGTAGATAATTTAGTCCATGATAAGTCGCTTTATGGAGATTGTAAGCATAAAAGTTCCAGACTTTGATTGCAGGGGTTAATTGAGGCGTAACACCAGAAATAAGATCACTGGTCACATAGAGTCGAAAAGGAAACCCTTTCATGTCACCTCGGTTATCCCGAATAGCTGGGGTTGTCATATCTTGCCAGACCATTTCTAACCCCATATCAAAGAGATATTGATATTGCCTTCCCCACCAATCTCGCACTTCTCTTCGTCCCAAATCAGGATAATTACCAGGGGTTCCTAATGTACCCCCATAATAAACTTCTCCAATATAGGGTTTACCACTATTAAATCCTTCTATCTCATTGGGGTCATTGGGACGATATTCACCACGCCACGCGTCGTAACACTGGTATGAGCGACTAGCAAGATTATCGGGTTCATAACGTTTATCTATGACAAAATAACTCTCGTCTTCTCCTTCCTGATAAGTCTGATAATTCGGATCTCTGTTGCTGATAACAGGAGTTATATTTGTACTACACTTAACCCCTTTTTCTCGCAAATTACGAAACATTGATGAAGGGTCAGGAAACTTATTAGTATCAATCGTAAAGGTTTGGTAGTTATGTTGAATATCTACGTCAACATGAAGACCATCCAAGGGAATTTGATAATCCCGATATTTTCCGACAGCCCATTCTACACTACCTCGACTATCATAACCATAACATCCCTGATGATAGCCCAAAATATAGCGAGGTTTTAAACGGGGACGACCGACAATTGCCGTAAAATCGTCTAAGATATGACGGGGTTCACTATTTAAAAAGAAATAGTAATCTAAGTCACCAAAGCGAGTCCCAAACATATAGCGACCAGAATTCATGTAACCCACATCAACCAAGATTTGACCGGGGTTATCAATAAAAATGGCATTAACACTTTTTTGTTGGGGAACACCATTAAATTCAAAAAAGAAGGGATCTGAATGGTAAAGGGGTTCTCGGCTATCTAAAGGACCTTGATTATAAACCTGCCGATAGCGCATATTATCAAAGTTGAAATAATTCAACTGGGCTGTATTTTTGGTTAAACCCTGTCCTCCTTGTTCCCCAAATCCAATATATTTGGCAGTAGCTGGTTTATTTACCGCTTGGATAATGGCATAATCTTCTGACCCATTAGAAGTATAGTAGATTCCGGGATTAGCGGTTTGCCAAACTCTGAAATAGTCATTAGTTTCGGTAGAGAAGCCAAACACTTCAATCACAAAAGGATTAAACTTGACAACCATTTTTAAGCTAGGATGGTCATCTGTCCCTTGGGTTGTCAGTTCAATTTGTTCATTATTTTCCTGAATACTTACTTGGAAATTCTCACTAGCGTTGAGAACTGTTCTAAGTTCTTCAATGCTATCCATAACAACCGAGCGAGTATTTTCTGTAGGATATTGTTCACCAGATTCGTAACTGGGATTGAATCGCACACGAAAAGTATCTTTTTGGATAAATTGAATTAACAGACAGCAACTTTGCCCGTCGGCTTTGGTAAATTGAAGACTGAGACGCTCGCTATCTTGGTCAAAAGAATGAGAAGTGACTCTTTCTAATTTTTCCCATTCTTTATAACGAGAAAAATAGTCTTCTACTTTCAGGAATTTATAGGCATCATTAGCCGCAAAAATTTCATTTAACATGATTGACTCCAATTAAGTTACAAAGATTAAATTGAGTATTTAGCTGATGGGATGAAATTCATTCGCCATCCAAATACAGTCAGTATCGGCGTAATACTGATGCCAAGGATAGAAAAATCGTCCTTGTTCATCGACACATGCAAAGGGAATATGGGTATCCCCCGGACTCATTAATACATCTTCGTAAAGGGTATTAAAATCCTTAGCATGAAATTTTTGCATTCTCCCTGTGCCGTAAATCTGCGTATGAACTTCTAGAAATTCCCGAACTGCGTGTTTATTATGAATTGCGGCATTTGTAACAGCAGGTGAGAACCACAAATTGACTTTAACCTGATACTTTGTGAAATTATTTTGCGCTGGTTGCTCGGTTAAACCTGTGGCAAAATAAGGGTCGAATTCTACAATTCCTAAGTCATACTGAGGAGATTTCCACAAGGGAATATCTTTAGGAAAGTCAATAATTTCTCCTAATTGATGCCATCCCGCATCCAAGATAATACCACCAATGTTAGTGGGACCATATATTTCAATCAGTAGCAAAGAATCACCACTTTTTAAACTAACTTCCTTAAGAATAGTTGAAGCTCTTGGCAACAGGTACTTCTCAGGTAAAGCACCTATATAAGCTTTTTGCTCACCTAAGTTAACAACAATGGTTCGATTTTCGATGTAATAGTCCTTTGCATTCTTTAACCAAAATGTTTTGAGATATTTGCTAGAAAAATTTATTGGCTCTATAAGATTTGGCTCTGTGAGATTCGTTGACATACAAGACTACTCCTAAATTTTAAGAAACCACAAAATTACACTACTAACACTACTAATTTCCAAAAACAAAGTAGGGGTTAGAAACCTGTAGCCTCAAAGTTTTGCCGAATCAAAGCATGGAAAAATTCGCGGAATAATACAATTTTTCCTTCAACTACATGAGCTAAACCGCAGTAATGATTAGTATATTTGATGCCCAAATCCAGTTGCTCAATATCGCAGAAAAATTCAACATAAGCATATTCGTGATCTCTCATGGGGAAAAGCTTAATGTCTTTGCATTCAATATTTTTATCAACAGCTACTTTTTGAAATAGCTCATAAATTCGTTGTCTTCCTCGAAACTTAGGGTACTCTAAACCAGGTATTCCTTTATGGGAGAAAGGCAGTTCAAAGAGGCAATTTTCTGCCCAAATAGTTAATAAATTATCAACCTCCTTGGTTTCTAGAACAGATAGAAACTCAACGACTGCTTTACAAGCGGGATCTGTTGTTATTTTGGTTCTACCGTTCCCCTTATGATCAAACATCCTTTTAATTTTTGAAAATATTAAAACCTCAAATCCAATCGGTGTAGGGGTTTCAGGGATATTTTACCGAAAATATCATAAAGGGAGCGGTAGAGCCGTTATTTTTGCAAGTTCGGTAGCATTCATGTTAATCTCCTTATTGGTCAATTCACTAACGGGTGCAAATCGATTGTAGAAAATAGCGATAAGTGGATTGTCAGCAGTATAGTATCCTGCAACTGAATATCCAATTGTTGCAAAATCAAGTCTGCCATCTCCATCGAAGTCAGCAACAGCAATACGAGCCGCAGAATCAGAAGAAACACGCCATTTGACAAATGCTCCTTTTTCTAGATCAATAACTTTGTAATAATAGACTCCTTGCCAAGGTTCAGGACCTCTGAGAGCTACTAAAAACTCATCATCTCCATCTTGGTCGAAATCAGCACAAATGACAAAATGTCCTGGTCCTTCTCCTAAAGGATTAGGATTGTCATAGACATCCAAAACTAATCGTTGCCATGAATAGTCCCATCCGGGGGAAGGTTGAGATTTCTTGTCCTTATAGTAAACAGCTACGGTGTTACCATGAAAAGGCTCAACTGTTGGAATATAGGCAGACTTATCATCCCCAATTTTACCTAAATCAACGTTACCACTCCCTTTAAAACCTGTTTTAGAAGCCTGTGTCACTTCACCTGTTCCAATCAGTTTTCTGTGCCATTGTTTTTCTTGGGGATCATAATAAAGCCATGTAATTCCTTCTTCTGAAGCAATCAGCGCAGAATCCAGATTGATGTTTGGTTTAACACCAAACAATTGATGATATTTTTTGATTGATACATCATGAATAACATGATAATTGCCCTGATCAATGATTTTTTCATGCCACTGAGGCGCATTTTCAAGGTCGTCTGGTTGAGTAAATAGCTTAACGGGTACGATTGAATGAACATCGTTAGGTCGTCCCACAATAGGTAATGCTAAAACCTCAAGTTTCTCTTCTTGAGTAAAATACCCGACTTTAAGGCGGTGCATTGAAGTCGCTCTACCAATATAGTGACGTTTCCATTCACCATCAGGGTCACCTGGGTTTTTTAGCCAATCAATCTTGCCACCAGTGGGATCGGCATTCACCATTGTTTGACCATATTGATAACAGATAATAATGTCTAAATTACCATCTTGGTTAATATCGCCATGATGCATTCCCACCGGTCCTAAATACTTGGCGATGGTTCTTTTATACCAGCTAGGGTTTTGATACCAATTGACTTCGCCTACACCAAGTCCATAGCCTACTATGTCTATTTTCGAGTCTTTATCAATATCAAAGGCTTCAATCCAGTAGCCATCCTCTCTTTTATCTTCTACAAGCTGTCGCTCAAAATAAGGTTTTAGAAATTTGTTCATAGCTTTCTAAAGTGGGAGGGTGGCGGTAATTCTCATTTAAAATATACTTTCCAATCCCCCCCAAAGCAATGGAAGTTTGCCAACTTAAGCAAGGGAACTTAAAAATCCTGACAAACGATCGCTCTCACCCCTCTACCACAATCCTTTCAAGCGTTGAGATTGTAAGCAAATTAGACCGCAGAATTATTTCAAATTGTTAAAACTTCCCCTTTTTGCAAAATGTTATATTGATAAACACATCAAACAACCGCTATACTCTGTTCAATCTCTTAGCTGTATCTTCATACTCTTATCAGATTAATACCGTTTTCCCGGAAATCAGTTATTTTTCCGGCGATTAAAGCTAATCCTTTAGCCCAATTCGGCTTTGCTTAAAACAATTTATATTTATCACTTATGGATCTACCAAGAAAACGTAAACGTGGGTCAATCCTCACGATTCAAGGTTTAAATAAACTTGAGAACGCCATAAAAACAAAGGAATATGCTGAAAATAACGGCAAGCGATTTACCCTTGATAATCTCAGTATTCAGACTGAATTAGACTCTCATACCTTATGCAAAATTTTTAACTGCAATGTCAGAGTTGATAAAAAGTCTCTAGTCAAATGTTTCAAAGCATTTAATCTGGTGCTAGAGGCTGATGATTATCAATCACCTCTACAGCCTCCAATTCAGCCTTATGGGGATTATAGTTTAGCCCCCGATGTCTCCGTTTTCTATGGACGCACCGCAGAACTGGCAACATTGAACCAGTGGATTCAGGTCAATCGCTGTCAATTAATCATGGTCTTAGGTATGGGTGGTATGGGCAAAACCAGCCTCATAGCCAAGTTAATGGCAGGTTTTACCAACAGCACAGACTCGTCATCATCAGAATTTCAGTATGTCATTTGGCGATCTCTTCATCATACCCCAACAGTAGAAGAAACCTTAACTGATCTAATTCACATCCTCTCTGACCAGAAAGCCATTAATTTACCAAAATCTCCAGATCAATTAATATCAAAGTTAATGCAGTATCTCCATCAAACTCGTTGTTTGCTGGTTTTGGATAATCTAGAATCCATTCTGCAATGGGGAGAACGAGGGGGATCATATCGAGAAGGGTTTGAAGGTTATGGACAACTGATTAGCACAATTGGGGAGTCTACCCACAAAAGTTGTTTAATTATCATCAGTCGAGAACCAGCGATCGCATTTAGTCTACTAGAGAAAAAAGCCAATTCGATTAAATCACTGATCTTGAAAGGGCTGCTTCCTGAAGACGGACTCAAGCAGAATGGCAAATATTACATAATCACTATGGCGGAAACCCCCTCATGCTGAAAATTGTTGCCACTACTATTCATTTTCTATTTTCTAGCAAAATTGATCTTTTTTTAGCCCACGGTCTCACCGTCTTTGACCATATTTACGATTTATTAGATCAACAATTTCAACGCTTATCAGATTTAGAAAAAACCGTGATCTATTCCTTAGCAATTCACCGCAAACCCATATTAATGCCAGAATTAATAAACGAGATTATTCCCCCTGTCACTTCCCAGAAACTATTGGGAATACTAGAGAGTTTGAAATTGCTATCTTTGATTGAATTCAATGGAAACGGATTCACAATGCAAAACGATGTGATGGAATATGTTACCAATCAATTTGGATAACAGGGAACAAAACAAGATTATAGAGATTTCTATTTTTAACAAAACGTATAATTGAATAGCGCGAGAGAAAATATGGAACTTAATTAATTAGTCGCACTTCGGCATACTCATTGACCACATACCGCTATATGATGCGATTAATTACAATTTCATCTCACATAAATTAAGTTTATGACATCCACCATTTCCGTTAATGACAGTCAGCGTCTAGGACTTGAACCCCTCGAAGTCCCCCACCGTCTCCTATTGGGTCCAGGTCCCTCCAATGCCCATCCAGCGGTATTACAGGCGATGAATACCACACCAGTGGGACATTTAGATCCGGCTTTTTTAACCCTCATGGATGAAATTCAATCCCTGTTGCGTTACACATGGCAAACAGAAAACTCCCATACTATCGCCGTCAGTGGCACGGGTACAGCCGCAATGGAAGCCACTTTAGCTAATTCTGTCGAACCGGGTGAGGTGGTATTAATTTGTGTAGCTGGTTATTTCGGTAATCGCTTGGTAGATATGGCGGGCAGATATGGCGCAGATGTCAGAACTATTACTAAGCCCTGGGGACAAGTTTTCAATTTAGAGGAAATCAGCGCCGCAGTAGCCACCCATAAACCAGCAATTTTGGCTTTAGTTCATGCAGAAACTTCCACCGGCGCTCGTCAACCCTTAGACGGGGTGGGTGAGTTGTGTCGTCAACATGGAACTTTGTTGTTAGTGGATACCGTTACCAGTTTGGGTGGTGTTCCCATCTTTTTGGATGAGTGGGGCGTTGATTTGGCTTATAGCTGTAGTCAAAAGGGTTTGGGTTGTTCTCCAGGTGCGTCACCGTTTACAATGAGTGGGCGGGCAATGGAGAAGTTGCAGAAGCGTCAATCTAAAGTGGCAAATTGGTATTTAGATATGACATTGTTGGGGAAATATTGGGGGACTGAACGCACATATCACCACACTGCACCGATTAATTTATATTATGGTTTACGGGAAGCTTTGCGTTTAGTGGCTGAGGAAGGTTTAGCTAGTTGTTGGCAACGTCATCAAAAGAATGTCGAGTATCTGTGGGAAGGATTGGAAGATATGGGTTTAAAGATGCACGTTGAAAAGGAATACAGGCTACCAACTTTAACTACTGTTTGTATTCCTGAAGGGGTAAATGGTAAATCTGTGGCCAGGCAGTTGTTAGTTGAGCATAATATTGAGATTGGCGGCGGTTTGGGTGAACTTGCTGGCAAGGTTTGGCGTGTAGGTTTAATGGGTTTTAATAGTCGTCCTGAAAGCGTGGATAAGTTGATAGCTGCCCTGGGAACAATGATCTCTAATAATTAGTTAGTTTGTAGTTGGGCTAAAGCCTAAGATAATTTTAGAACTCAAGCCCAACTACATTATTCTTGATTTTGATTTAACCAACTTTCTAAATTATCAAGTTTGGTGAAATCTAATAATTCTTCTCCCAACATTTCTAATTTCTCAAGTGATAATTTTTGAATCTTGGCAATTAATTCTGAATTAATTTCTCCAATGCGACGATTTAATTGCCGGATAATTAACAAAGTTTCTCCCTCAATTTTCCCCTCAATTTTCCCTTCCTGAACCGCCAACTCTCTATCCTGTTGATACAATGGTGCTAATCTCATAATTATCTCCCTATCTTCGGTTTCTTGATTGACTCCCAGGTGTTTTTGCAGGTTGTACAATAATTCTAACGTGATTCTCCTAAATGGGTGGTTGGCTGTTAATTCTGCTAATTCCTCAATAGCTTGTTTTTGAACATTTCCTTTTCCTAACATTCTAATCCAGAGAGTTTCTTCCATCCGTGGTAGTTGATGAATAACTACTATGGCTGTACGTAACGCTGCCCCTAAATAGTATATTCCTGGTAAAGAGTCGGTTTTTAAGGTAGTGTTAAAGCTAGATAATATCTCTGGTGATGCTGTCGGAGTAAGTATCCACAGCTTTGGAGTTTCTGATTCTTGAAGATTAGTTTTATTGCGTTTCGCTTCTCTTTTTAAGACTCCCTTTACTTCTAATAATTTTAACAAACAATCACAAATCTCATCAGATGATGCCGGATTGCGATAAGGTTCAAAAATCGCGGGAGTAGATGCAAATTTACCTAATAAACCTAAAAGTTGTAAATTAGGATTTGCTTGGGGATAGGGAGAAAAGTAAACATCAATTTCTCTAACTTCTCCCGCTACACGACTCGGCGCTTGAACTTCTCCATAGTTTTTGAGAAGTTCTTCTAAATAGTCTTTAGCAAATTGATCATGAATGAATCTTGTCATGTAATAATTATATCAGTATATTGTGTTTTAAGTATCAAAGGGTATTTGTAAAGTATAAAATTCTATAAATCACGAAATCCCAGCTTAGTACAGCATCTCACAATTTTAGGTAAAATAGAGATTCTTAACTCACTCCAAAAAGTAGATTACAACTCTACTTCCTGCAAATGTAGAGAATCAAGAAGAAGTGGAAATTCTTCAACTGATGAGGTAGATAATAGAAGAGTCACAACTAATTGACGAGAATTTATACTTCTTGTATTGATTTTGAACTCAGGAAGTTTAAAAAATTCCCTCAGTTTCCAGTAGAAATTAAAGGGGTATCTGTCATGAAAGAATACATGAGTGCTTTAGAGGGGTTAGTCGAGCAATTAACACTAGCTGCAATTTTAGAGATGCTAGAACGGATATGTCATAAAAAAGCGGAAAATCTGAGAACTCACTGGAATGATGAAGAAACCGCAAAGCTTTGGGAGAAAGCAGCTAGACAGATAGAGAATATCAATGTTGATATTTAAATATTGCGAAAACAAATTACTCTTAGTTTATGGTTATTTTCAGTCAATGGAAATAACCAATTTTTAATTTTGTGGATAGCTAATTACCCCAAAAAACCAGCGAGTAATAGTGGTAATAGTATCAAAGCAGACCCGATTAAAACCAGGGTAGCCGGATCAATTTTAATGTGGTTCTTTTGTGGATCACGCATTTTGTAAATTCTGAAAAATAACTATTTTAACACAAGCTAAATTCAATATAACCATTTATTTTTTATTCTGAGTGTTGACAATTATCTATGGGAACAAATACTTTGTGATAACAACCTACAGATTGTCCAAATCAAAGCCTATCTAAACTTCCTACACAGGATTTTCCCAAAGATGTTCCCACAGGTTTCGGGAAAGTTTCATATCCTCATCTACAAAAAAATATATGAGAAAAAATGGTAAAAACAAAAATACCAAAATAATGATAAAATTGCCGACGGGATTATTGATAATTTCTGGTGTGAGAATAATCAAAGGTATTGTAAAATATACTAACATCCATACTAAAAAAAGCTTCCCAATCAAAACAAACAACTTAAACAAAAATTTGTTAACTATCAAATAATTTATCATACTATATACATTTTATGATTCTTCTACATCCGCTTTCAGACTTTATCGAATCCAATTTTATCATCTATTCCGCACAGCCTAACTATTACTATGAAGGAAAATGTCCTCAAACTGGTGAAATATTGAGATTACCCCGCACACCTTTAGCAGAAGCTATAGCTGATAGTCTCATGCAGCAACTTGAACAAGATCATCTTTATTCCCATGAGGGAAAAATGTATGGTATTTTGTTAGTTGAATTACCCAATGGTGAACAAAGAGTTATTAAAGCATTTTCCGGTTTATTAAATGGTAATAGTATGGTTACAGGTTGGGTGTTACCAATTCCTGGTAGAGAGGAAGTGGCTTTATTAGAAACTCAGATTTTAGCAAAGTTAGCAGCAATTAAACAAGAAATTATTACCCTTGAACAAATTCCCGAAAAAGCAGAATATAAAACTCTGTCCGTTGAATATACCCAACAGTTACAAACTATGAGCTTACATCATGATCATAGCAAACAGCAACGACACAAACAACGTCAAGAATTTTATCAAACTCTCACAGATGAATCTCTCACAACTGCTTTGGAAAAACTAGAAGCAGAAAGCCGTCAGCAGGGAATTGATCGCCGAAATCTTAAACGCCATCAAAATGAAATTTTACAGCCTTTACAGCAAATTATAACGTCCGCAGATAGGAAGATTACAGAACTAAAACAACAGCGGAAACAACTATCTCGGCAATTACAAACAGAAATGCACGCTGCTTATAGCTTAACTAATTTTCAAGGACAATCTCTATCTTTACAGCAATTATTACCAGAAGGAACACCAACCGGAACAGGAGAATGTTGCGCTCCTAAATTATTAAATTATGCAGCTACTCATCAATTAAAACCTTTAGCAATGGCTGAATTTTGGTGGGGTGATTCTGCGGTCGAGAATAAAGTTTCAGGAGAATTTTATGGTGCTTGTTTAGAAAGATGTCAGCCATTAATGGGATTTTTGCTATCAGGATTAAAGCCAAATCAAGTAGAAATAATTCATGAAGATGAATGGCTAATTGCTGTGAATAAATCATCAGGACTGTTATCTGTTCCCGGTCGTTATTTTCATAATCAAGATAGTGTAATTAGTCGTTTATGTCATCTATATAATCAAGAAATAATCGCGGTACATCGTTTAGATCAAGATACTTCCGGAATTCTCTTAATAGCTAAAGATCCAATTACTCATTCTCAATTAAGTCAACAATTTCAACAAAGACAAATTCATAAAGTTTATGAAGCTTTGCTTACAGGTTCTCTAGCTATTAATGAAGGTGAAATTAATTTACCTTTATGGGGAAATCCTGATCATCGTCCTTATCAAGAAGTGGATTTATCACGAGGTAAACCTAGTTTAACTCACTTCCGCGTTATGAACAGAGAAGGAGATTATACCCGTGTTGAATTTGTGCCTTTGACTGGACGGACTCATCAATTACGGGTTCATGCTGCTGATACAAGAGGACTGGGAATGGCAATTTTGGGGGATAAACTCTATGGTTATCATAGTGATACTGATAGATTATATCTGCACGCAAGAGAGTTGAGGTTTCAGCATCCTCATGTAGAAAAAATCTTCCACTTACAGGTAAAAACACCATTTTAATCAGGACATCTAATTTGTAAAGATATATTGACAAATACTTCATACTTATTTTATTATTTAATATAACAAGCGTTCGATATAAAAACAGATAGCCCCCATAGTGAGGAACAAGCCATGTTATGCCGAAAATTGTTAATCACGAACAATACCGGAAAGAATTACTCGGTAAATGTTTTAATTTGTTCGCTACAAAAGGCTATTCAGCTATTACTATGCGGCAGATTTCTGCGAGTTTAAAGGTTTCCACAGGTACGCTATATCATTATTTTCCCAACAAACAAGCTTTGTTTGAGCAATTGGTGGAAGAAATTAGTCAGCAGGATATCATTACAGCTTTAACAGAATTTGGAGGAAAAAATAACTTATTAGAATTGATGGCAGCTTTGGGTCAATACCTTGTTAAAAATGAGGATTATTTAATTAAATGGACTTATGTATGGGTTGATTTTTGTCAACATCAAGACTCAAAAATAATGCTAACTAATAGCACTGTTTTTAAGCGTGCAAATCAACGATGTCAGCAAGTAGCCTGTGATTTATTAGGTGTTAGAGATGTGGTATTAGCATCTTTTGTTTTAAGTTTCGTGAATGGTGTTGTTTTGGAGAAATTATGGGGTAATGAGAACATTGATTTCCCTGAACAGTGTAAGCTGTTAGGAGAAATGATTACAGCATATTTACAGCAAAAAGCTGAGGTTAAAATTAATAATTAACCACCAATAAATACCGATAAATTTATTTTGTAATGAGGTAGTGAAAATGAGTTACAAACTGTCGTTTAAATCCCCAAGTCCAGGTTTGATTGGTTTAATGCTTGCGGCTACTGCGATTCCATTAGGAATTGTTATTTATGGAGTTTCTCATTTCGGACAAATGGGTAAAA
The DNA here is from genome assembly GCF_001672255.1 of Anabaena sp. AL09. Taxonomy (NCBI): domain Bacteria; kingdom Bacillati; phylum Cyanobacteriota; class Cyanophyceae; order Nostocales; family Nostocaceae; genus Anabaena; species Anabaena sp. AL09. Next base: position 72,337 of record NZ_LJOQ01000038.1, on the reverse strand, counting down.
CTTCTGTAAATGAATCAAAACCAATTGTTCCTATCGCTGAAATAGTTACTGCTTTAGGAAGATTAGAACCAGAAACAGAAGTAATTAAATTATCTGCACCTTTAGCATTAGATGGCGATCGCATTGTGGAAGTATTAGTTAAAGAAGGTGCTAATGTTAAAGTCGGTCAAGTAATTGCCATTTTACAATCTCGTGATCTTTTAAAAAATGCTGTTATTCAAAGCATGAAACAAGTCGAAGTTGCTAAAGCTAAACTTGCACAAATTAAAGCCGGGGCTAAATCAGGAGAAATTCAAGAACAGTCCGCAATTGTTGATAGAGTCAAGGCACAATATACAGGAGATAAACAAGCCCAGGCGGAAAATATTGCTCGCATATCAGCCCAATGGGAAGGGGATAGAATTGCCCAAACAGCAACTATTAATAAACTAACCGCAGAACTCAAAAATGCAGAATCAGAATATCAACGCTATCAACAGTTATTTTCTGAAGGGGCAATTTCTAATTCTGTAATTGATAGTAAACGTTTAAATGTAGAAACCGCAAAACAGACATTAAGTGAATCCCAAGCTATTCTCAACCGGATTAATACTACAGCCAATAAACAATTAGCAGAAGCTAAAATTGCCCTGAATCGTATTAATAATACTAGCAATAAACAAATTAGTGAAACTCAAGGTAAACTCAATAGTATTGCCGAAATTCGTCCCGTTGATGTGGCATTAGCGAGAACAGAAGTAGAAAGTGCGATCGCTAATTTAAATCGAGCAAAAACTGAACTAGAAGCAGCTTATATTCGCGCCCCTATGACGGGACAAATTATTAAAATTCATGCCCGTGTCGGTGAAAAAATTGATAACCCAGGGGTTGCTGACTTTGCCCAAACTAACACAATGATGGCAGTAGCAGAAGTTTATCAAACTGATATTAGTAAGATAAAATTAGGACAAAAAGCCATCATTACCAGTCAAGGATTTACAGGAGAATTAAAAGGTGTAGTCCAACAAATTGGGTTACAAGTCAAGCGTCAAAACGTCTTTGGTGATCAACCCGGAGAAAATTTAGACAGTCGCATTGTCGAAGTAAAAATTCGCCTAACTCCTGAAGATAGCAAAAAAGTTTCTGGCTTAACTAATTTACAAGTGCAAACAGCAATTAAATTGTAATTAATTTCTCATCAAGATGCATAAAAAAAACTCATGATTAATAAAATCTTTCGGAAAACGCCCCTAGCTTGGCGACAATTAATGAAGGAAAAAACGCGACTATTGGTTGCAGTTGCGGGAATTACTTTCGCGGATATGCTGATATTTATTCAGATGGGTTTTGAAAGTGCATTATTTGATGCTGCTATTCAACCTCACCGCAATTTACAAGCAGATTTAGTCTTAATAAATCCTCAATTTCAAACCCTACTTTCAGTCAAAAGCTTTTCTAGAGAAAGACTTTATCAAGCATTAAGTTACAACGGTGTAAAATCAGTCAGTTCTATTTACATTAGTACCGGACAATGGCGCAATCCTCAAACTGAAATAGATCGATCTATCTTAGTTTGGGGTGTAGATCCATCTGCACCTGGTTTAAAGTTTCCTGAACTGCAAGCAAAGAAAGATGATCTTAAACAATTGAATCAAGTTGTATTTGATGAAGCCAGTCGTCCAGAATATGGAGAGATTGGCAAGATATTTCGAGAAACTGGCAAGTTTAACGCCGAATTAAGCGGAAAGAATGTCAGTGTTAAGGGTTTATTTCAAAATGGTGCTTCCTTTGCTGCGGATGGAAATGTAGTAGTTAGTGATTCTACTTTTTTACAATTATTTCCTACTCGCAAAGCTGATCAAATTGAAGTTGGGTTAATTACTCTTCAACCCGATGCTGATCTTGAAAAAATCAAAGCACAACTACAAATAGGACTAAATCCAGATCCTAAAAATCCCTTTGTTGAAGTTGGTACTCCCGAAACATTTGCCCAAAAGGAAAAAACTTATTGGGCTAATGGGACAGGGATTGGTTTCATTTTTAGTTTGGGTGTAATAGTCGGTTTTATTGTTGGTATTGTTATTGTTTATCAAGTGCTTTATTCTGATGTTTCTGATCATTTACCAGAATATGCCACTCTCAAAGCAATGGGTTATACTGATAATTATCTATTGCGAGTTTTATTGCAAGAGGCATTATTCTTAGCTGCATTAGGTTATTTACCTGCATTTTTCCTATCTTTTGGGTTATATCAAGTTACATTTGCCGCAACTCTTTTACCAATATATATGAAGGTAGATCGGGCAATTAATGTTTTTTTCTTAACAGTAATTATGTGTACTGTTTCTGGCACAATAGCGATGCGAAAACTCCGTTCTGCTGATCCGGCGGATATTTTTTAACCTAACAATTTTTATATCTCACGCAAAGGTAAGGAACTATGTCATTGGAAGTTACAACTATTCCTTCTGAAGTTATTTCTAGTTCAGAAACAGTTATTTCTGTTAGTAATCTCAATCATTATTTTGGGAAAGGGACGCTGCAAAAACAAGTCTTATTTGATATTAATTTAGAGATTAAGACAGGAGAAATTGTCATTATGACCGGTCCTTCGGGTTCAGGTAAAACTACCCTATTATCATTAATGGGCGGTTTACGTTCTGCCCAAAATGGCAGTTTACAAATATTAGGACAGGAAATGTCTGGTGCAAAAAAAGGGCAATTAACTAAATTACGTTGCCAAATTGGTTATATTTTTCAAGCACATAATTTGATGAGTTTTCTAACAGCTAAAGAAAATGTGCGGATGTCTTTGGAGTTACATGAAAATCATCTCAATGGTGATATTAATGCTAAAGCTACAGCAATGTTAGAACACGTTGGTTTAGCACAACATATTAATTCCTATCCAGAGAATTTATCCGGTGGACAAAAACAACGGGTAGCTATAGCCCGCGCTTTAGTCAGTCATCCCAAAATAGTATTAGCAGATGAACCGACAGCTTCCTTAGATAAACAATCTGGACGCGATGTGGTGGAATTAATGCAAGTTCTAGCAAGGGAACAAAACTGTACTATCTTATTAGTCACCCATGATAACCGTATTCTCGATATAGCTGATCGGATTATTTACATGGAAGATGGACAATTGAAAAGTGATGGTGTAGAAATGGGAGTTAAAATAAATTGACACTTTTTTTATGATGAATAATAACACAGTTTTAATTTCAATATTGAAGCAATAAATTCGCAAGAAATGAGAATTGATAACTTATCCAATTAATGGCAAAATTCTTTGCAGTTCTCCACAAGCAGCTTTTAAAGAAGGTGGTGCATTCTCATCCAAATTACCTTGAGAACACTGGTTGACTAATTGCTCAACATAGGGTTTGCAAATAGACTCATTTTTGTCGAATTTTGGATATGGCTTTTCAGCTTGTTCATCAACATTTGTACCTTGTAAATAATGTATCCAAGTTTCAATATTTCTTTTCGGAACAAATATTGCGATTTTTTCATGAGGTTGACGCAGTTCTTGTGCATTTTTTATAAGTGCATCATCTAATTGCTTTAGTCTTTCTTCGACTGTTTTTTTATCTGCATCAATTAAAACAATGAGCATTCCTGAAAGATAATTTTTGCTACGATATGCTTTGACTTCTTTAGGATAATTATCTCTAACGAACTGCTCACCTGCTCCTTCTAGACAGATTTTAGGTTTAATATTTCCAGTAAATCCTCTTTTTTTTAGGAAATGACGAGCAAAAATCTCCTGTTGTTTATCCTCACATAATATAGTAATCTGTAATCTACGCTGGGTCATATAGCCATCCCCTTTCAATCAATTCTGAAATGGCTAATCCAGAGTTGTCAGCCTCTTTATTACTAATTTTTTTGACTCTTACAGGTGTATTACTTTGGCGCTCAAACCAATATCCTATAGGTGAAGCTAGTAAATAATTAATTAATACAGGATGATGTGAAATTAATAAAGTTTGTAGTTTTCCTTCATCACAAAAATCATACAGTTGAAGTAGCCAAGGTTGAATTTCTGGAAGTGCTAAAAAGTTTTCTGGTTCATCAATACATAATGTATAGTCTTCTGATTTCATGCCGTACATTAATGTATATAATATTATTAGTGCTTTTTGTCCATCTGATAATGCACCAAAATGATAATCAATAGTATTTTTATCTTCTGAATTTGATGTGAATTTTAATTTCAAACCAACATATTTTTCTCCTATTTGCTCAAACTTAAAACTAATAAAACCATCTAAAACTTCTTTTAAAACATTTATTAATTCAGCAACTTTCCCTTGATCTTGTGAAATGTATTTATACCAAGAAACGAAATTTTCAGCTTTAGAACCTAGATATTTTGTTTCTGCACCACCACTCTTTATTAAAATAGGAACAATTTGTACAATAATTATTTTCTCTATCCGTTTTGTAAACCAGAATAGTTTTTTGTTGTCATTTCTTGGTAATAAAGAGGATAATATAGATTGAGATGAAAGAAATGAATATTTTGATGCTTCTGAATAATCATCTCGAAAAAGTTGTACATCGCCATTTTCATATTTTAGTAAAGGATGTCCATTGAACCATAATCTTTCATACGAAACAGAGACTTGATCTCGATTAGCTTCAACTACAAGTTCATATTTATAGTTACCATCATTACCATCTATTTCTAACTCGAAACGTTGAATTGGTAAAGTTTGCCAGCAAGTAAAATCAAAATAATCAAAAATAGAATCTAATTTTGATTCACCTAATATAAAACTTTGAATTTTCCGCAAGGCTTCAAAAACAGTTGATTTACCTGCTCCGTTACCACCAAGAAATAAGTTAATTGAGTCAACATTAAGCTCAAAATTTACCAAGCAGCGAAAATTATCAATATAAATACGCTTTAACATAAAACTTTTTCCCCTAACCAAACACTATCATACAGCGCCAATTACTATAATCACATAAATCATATTAATCATATAAATCACAGTCCAGACCGTAATATAGTACAATTGCTCTATACAGACAAAACATAATGCTCGTTCTAGTCAAGTGTAATATAGAAAAACAATGATCCGTGTGATGATTGCCCTAACTAATTATGCTTGACTTTTCTCGTGAGGTGAAATTCACCGCGAGAAAAAGTATTAAAAATCAGGAGAAGACAATGAACAGTTGTATTTTGATGGCAGAAATTTACGATAATCCCCAACTGCGTCACACACCAGATGGGTTAGAAGTTACAGAAATGATCGTTCATGTCGCGGGAGCAAAACCAGAAGATCCAACGCATCCTTTAAAAGTTGTAGGGTGGGGAAATATGGCAAAAGAGATTCACCAAAGTTATCATCAGGGCGATCGCGTTATTATTGAAGGGCGCTTAGGCATGAATACAATTGATCGCCCCGAAGGATTTAAGGAAAAACGCGCAGAATTAACAGTCCAAAGGATTCACGCCATCGGACAAGGTACTTATACCAGTTCACCACCAGCAGCCACGAGAACCACACCAGCCTATGAAACCCCTGTAGCGCCACCAACCTACAGCCAGACTAATTATGAATCAAACTATCCGACATCAGCCCCAATGCCCCAGGTAGCGCCATCTCAGCCGACATACCAACCCGCCCCTGTGCAGTCTCCATCCCCTGTAGGAGTTACGCCAGAACCCGATCCAGATGACATCCCGTTTTAGTCATAATCCTTGTAGAGACGTTCCATGGAATGTCTCTACATTCTTTTTCAACCTCCACTGACTTCACCCCATTCCCGAATTGCTGGAAATACGGATGAATAATCATCTTCTGGATAGGACATTTTCATAGTTGCGTGTAAGATTTGCCTTACACCCTCAATGCTGTTGAGATTCAAACCCAAGGATTTTGCTTCCGAGATAAATAAATCTATTTCTTTGATCAGTTGTTTTGTCGGTAAGTTAGCGTTAGTATAATTGCCATCTAACATCCGCCGCAAATTTTGATCAAAAGTGGGAGCATAAAGTTTACTTTCGCGCAGAACCTGCATAAACAAATCAACATCAATGCCTTGCAACTGGATATATGCCAGACTCAGAGCAAAGCTAGTTGTGAGAGAAGCAATCAGTTGATTGAGCGCCAGGGTGAGGTTTGATGCCGAACCCACAGCGCCTATATATACAGGATTTTCGCCAAAATGTTGGAGTAACTTTAAATGACGCTGATATTGTTCTTCCTCTCCACCCACCATGACAATTAACTTGCCAGTTTGAGCTTCGGGAATACTACCGAGGACAGGTGCTTCTATATATTCGCCACCAGCCGCAACTACTGTATCTCTGATTTCTTGGCTTTCTAAGGGATTAATTGTCCCCATTTGAATGATGCTGCGTCCTGATAAAGTATGCCAAGAAGTATCTGTCAGAAGTACATGATAAATAGCTGCGGCGTTAGAAAGCATTAGCACTATACAGTCAGCAGCACGGATGGCTTCGCGGGGTTTTGTCACAATTTGCGCCCCTGCTTTCCGTAACGGTTCTAATTTTTCTGGGGTGCGATTATAGGCAATTAGTTCTATATCGGTAGCTAATAACCTTTGAGCCATCGGTAGTCCCATCAATCCAGTTCCCAGAAATGCCACCTTCATGTTTTACGTTCCTTTGTCAGTGGTCAGTTGTTAGTAGAAGAAGTCAGGAGTCAGGAGTCAGGAGTCAGGAGTCAGGAGAAAGAAAAGTGAAAGAATAAATAAAAAAAGTCCTTTCCGTTTCCTCCTCCTTTTTCTTTCTCTTTCCTCTTATGACTTTTATGACTTTTGACTTTTGACTTCCGCGAAGCGGTACTAGCCTCCAGCGGCAAAAGTCACCATAATGATGACGGAAAGTAAGAGTCCGGGGGACAGTAGAGTTACTAGCACTAACAGATCATGAGCATTCATAATTATTTCTCTTGGGTAGATTTTTGACTTAAATGTCATCTCTGTTATGCTAGTGCAATCAGGACTAATACAGGATTGTTAAAGAGATTTTTAACCTTTCTCTTTGATCTCTACTCTGGTACGATTAATCCCTGGAGTGGTTGTGATGCTTCTTGTTCAGTTAGTCCCTGGCTTTGGACTAAAACGCCAAAGTTGCCTAATCCCCCCGGGTTAATTAGTTGGTGTAATCCTTCTCGGCGTTGTAGCAACTGTGATATTGGTTGCTGTTGAGAGGAGAGTGCAGCTAACCTTTCACCTATTCCCAATGCCATCAAAAATAGCCCTTGCTGAGTCCAACCCATGTTTTTGAGTCCGCACCGTTCACCCCAAGATGATAAGGCTGTAAAGTCAACATGGGCAGTGATATCTTGTTGCCCAATATTGATATAAGGATTATCATGATGACGATGCTGGTAGTAGCACTGGAGAGTTCCCTGCGATCGCCTGGGGTTATAATAACGATGAGCGGGGTAGCCATAATCAATTGTTAACACATACCCGCGTTCCAAGCAGTCTGCCACTATACCCAACCAGTTCAAAGCTGCTAAATTAATTTCACTACGATAGCCATTTTCATAAGTATTTTGGCTTAAATCAATTTCCACTAACTTAAAATATTCTCCTAATTGTGGTGTTGATGGTTCTCCTATTATTTCCATAAATAGAGGTAAAGCAGAATTTTCTTCCTCCGATTGTTGCCCAATCGTGACATAAATTTCCCGCAATTCTCCTGCTGCTAAAGTAAATTGGTGGACTGGAAAAGCATCTACTAATTCATTGGAAAAAAAGCAGCCGTTAATAGATTTGGAGGGAATTTCTTCCAAGTTACACCAATCTACAGCAAAATCTTGTAACCGTTGTTGTTGTTCTTGTTTTAAACTTTGTGATTTCTCAACAATAATATATTTGACTGCTGCAAAAAAATCTGGGTATTGTTGCTGTATATAATTGAGTATATGGGATGCTAATATACCTTGTCCTGCTCCCATTTCTACCAAATCAAAATGGATAGGTTTATCTAGAATCTCCCACATTTGATAAAATTGCTTTGCTAGTAATTCCCCAAAGTCAGCGCCTAAACTGGCAGATGTGAAAAAATCACTACCGCGAAATCCGATTTTGATAGCATCACTAGAATAATAACCATATTCTGGGTGATATAACACCATATCCATGTATTCCGCAAAGGTAATTCTTTTTTGAGGACTGGTGATAATCCGATGGGCTATTATTTGACATAACGGGGAATGAGAATCCATAAAATTTGTAGTTGATTGTTAACTAATACTTCTAACTCAAATAAAAGAATATGTCGAATATTTATTCATTTAGCCAACCGAAAAGTTGACCTACTGTAAGATTAAAGGACTCCGCAAAAGATGGAGCAGGTAAGCTATCTGTTTCTAGTTCAAATAATAGAATACGTTGATCAGCAAAATACACAAAAACTAATTTTTCTGCGGGGTCAATTAGCCAACCCATTTGAGTACCATGACTAAGACAATGGAGGATATTCCGCACAACTTTAGTTTGACTTTGTTCAGGAGAAAGTATTTCAATTGTCCAGTCAGGAGGGATAGCAAAAGTATTAGCAACTTCACCATTTTCATCGCGGGGAATGCGTTCCCAAGTGAAGACGGCAATATCAGGTACAATGGATCTACCGCCAAAGGTACAGCGTAATTCAGAGTATGCACGGGCTATACGCTGGGGTTTGAGAACCGTATTAGCCGCAGAAATAAAATCGCTTTGAACTGTGCTATGTTTTCCTTGAGGCATGGGTTTTTGAATGATTTCACCGTTAATAAATTCCCTTGCCGGTTTTGTTTCTGGCAATTTGAGAAATTCATCAAGGGTTAAGGTTTTGATAGGGTTTTGAACCATTACCGTTTTGGGTTTGTGGATTATTAATATTGTACCATTTTTTAATTGTTTGAATCAGGATATCCAGGATTTAAGGATTTACGAGGATTTACAGGATTTTGATTTTATTTGTGGTGTACTAATATTTTAATTTGTCAGAATCAGGATGTCCAGGATTATAGGATTTTCAGGATATTTTTTGATGATGGTGTGTGGGTATTTTGGGATTTTCAGGATATTTTTTAATAATTGTCTTTAAGTGATTATAAACAATCTAAAAATTACCATCCTGTACATCCTTTAAGCCTGGTTATCCTGATATGGTAAATTATCCTCCTCAAAAAAGTCTATAATTCTGACAATATTCGGATGATGATTTTGAGATATTTTGGCTAATGTTCTTCCTTCCTTGCGAAAACCTTCCACAAATCTAGGATAATTAGCATCTCTACACAACCGACTATTAGGAGTTTTAATAACAACGGGAAAATTCAAATCTTGATGTTTAGCTTTATAAGTAACACCAAACCCTCCTTCTCCAATTTCTGTTTCTACGACATATTGGGGACGTTGTTTTAATGGCTTTCCTGGTTTCAGCATAGACAGATAGATGATTGAGTATATCCGTAATTATAACATTTCCTAGTTTAATCAAGTACAAAATTAGTATTTCTCATCTGTGTTCATCTGCGTTTATCTGCGTTCAATTAATTATCCTGAACATCCTCAAATCCTGAAAATCCTGATTCAGACAACTTGTAAAAATATTACCATTTATTTTATCCTAGATAAAGCATCTAAAAAACAAGTTCCATGCCCAAACGCCTCCTAGTTGTTGAATCTCCCGGAAAAGTCAAAAAACTGAGTCAAATTCTCGGTGCAGATTGGATTGTCCGCGCTAGTTGTGGACATATCCGCGAACTCAGTAACGAGGGTGATGATTCGCTAGGATTTACAATGGATGGTAATACTGTTCGCTGCAATTATATCCCCCGTGACCAACGCGCAAAAGAAACAATTCAGCAATTAAAAGCCGCTGTTAGACAGGTTGATGAAGTTGTTTTAGCTACAGACCCAGACAGAGAAGGAGAAACCATTGCTTGGCATCTTAAAGAAACGTTAGGATTAAGAGACCCCAAACGAGTAGTTTATACTGAGATTACACCATCAGCGGTGCGGAATGCGATCGCACACCCCCGAAAACTTGACACTAATTTAATCGGTGCCGGATTATGTCGAGATTGTCTTGATAAACTGGTAGGTTACAAAGGTAGTCCCCTGGTTTGGGCATTAAATAACGGGGCAAAAAGTGTAGGTAGAGTTCAAAGCGCCACATTACACCTCATTTGTCAGCGCGAAAGAGAAATTCTGGCTTTTGTCCCCCAAGATTACTGGAGTGTGTGGGTAGATTATCAAGAAGGATTTCGGGCTTTTTATAAAGGTACGGACAATACTGAGAAAGAAACATCAGAACCAGAAACAGAAACTCATGATGATGCAGCTAGTAACAACCCAGAAAAACCCGAATCTCAGCGCGTTCTCTCAGAAGCAGAAGCCACAAGATTAGTTGAGGAAGCAAAACGTCATCCACATCAAATTATTCACTTAGAAGGAAAACTGGTTTATCGTCAACCCCCTCCACCATTTACCACCTCCACCCTCCAACAAGCTGCCGGTTCAAAGTTGAAATTTTCCCCTGACAAAACCATGCAGGTGGCACAAAAACTATATGAAGCAGGATTAATTACATATATGCGAACCGATTCAGTGATGTTGAGTCCTGAATTTTGTGCTAGTGCGCGTCAATGGTTGGAACAAAATGATCCTGAGAATGTGCCTCAGCAAGTAGCCAAGCAGCGTAGTAGTAAAACGGCTCAGGAGGCACATGAAGCCATTCGTCCCACAGATGTCTTTCGTCCTTCAGTGCAATTACGGGCAGAATTACCTGAAGATGAGTTTAACCTATATGTGATGATTTGGAAAAGAGCGATCGCTTCCCAATGTCGTCCCGCTCAACTTCGTAAAACTTTGGTAATTACGAAATCAGGTAATATCTTATGGCAAGCTAGAGGGCAGGTAATTGAATTTTACGGTTATGCAAAATATTGGCTGAATCTTAGCAAAGATGCCGTTTTACCCTTATTGCAACAGGGACAAAAACTGAATTTAGCCAAAGCTGGACATGATCAAAAACAAACCCAACCACCACCAAGATATAGCGAACCCAAACTTGTCCAATTAATGGAACGTAAAGGCATTGGTCGTCCTAGCACTTATGCTCCCACAATTGCTACTTTAAAGAAACGCAATTATGTGGAGTTGAAAAAAGATAATCTTCAACCCACAGCTTTGGGTTTAGAAGTAGATGAATTTTTACAAAAGGCTTTACCAGATTTATTAGAAGCAGAATTTACTGCTAAAATGGAAGATGCCCTAGATGCAATTTCTGAAGGAAAAAACTCTTGGCAACATTACTTAACTACTTGGAATCAAAGTTATTTTGTTCCTGCACTTTCCAAAGCTAAAACTGTGGTTGTTAATTCATCAACTACAGGTAAAAATAATAATTTTGTTGAGCGTAAATATGAAACTTCAAAAACTCGTTGTCCTAATTGTAAGAACTGTTTAGCTAAAATTCCCAGCAGTAAAGTTAAAAAGAAATACTTTCTTAAATGTGTGAGTGGCTGTGAAAACATTGTGCTATTTTGGAGTGATTTTAACAAAAAGTGGGAAGCACCGAAAACTAAAACATCTGCAGATGAAAATGCTCCCAAACCTTCAGCAAAAATCACTGCATATCCCTGTCCTGTATGCAAGAAACCTTTGGAGGAATACAGTTACCTCAAAGATGGGCAAAATAAAACTATGCTGCGGTGTTCTGGTCAGGATTCATGGAAGGATACGAAACATAAGGATGTGGCTTATTTTCATACTGCTAAAGGATGGTGGAGTCCTAAATTTGGGAATTTAAATGATTTGAACGCAGATGAACGCAGATAAACGCGGATGAATTAATGGATTTGATTTTTAACTCTTTAAAATGTTAGAGTCTGTGGCTAAAGTTCGCGCTGCTGTTTGCATTAGTTCAATATCTGTTAATGTCCAATCACGGGAACTTTGACAATGATGTGCTACTAATAGTCCCCATAATCCTCTTGGTATCAAAATTGGTACTACCAAATTAGCGCGAACTTGCATACTGCGAAGGAAATCACGGTGACAATCCTGAATTGGTTCTAATTCTATATCAGCGATCGCTCTAACCCGTCCTTCTAAGTACAAAGCAGCATATTCATGGTTAAAACAACCGCTTGGTCCGGTAAAACCAAGAATCGAATATTCATCAGCACTCAATGATTCAAATGTTACCTGTCCTTGCCATTGTTCATAGAAATAATACAATACTACACGATTAGCCTGGAGTGATTCTCGCAGTTGATTTGTCGTTTGTCTGATCAATTCATCCCGTTGCATTTTGATGACAAGACGATTGAGTAATTTTCGCAAACCCTGATTGGGGTGGTAACTTGAGCGATTTTCAAATTCTGGGAAAGAAGGTTTACCTTGAGCGGAGTCGAAAGGAAGTTGCACAGATTTAAAATAATGACTAACTAAACAATTTCGGATTTCTATAGTAACTTATCAGACATTTTACCGAAAATCGTTCTTATTTTATAAAAAAATAATGTAGTTTATTAGGCTGGTAATTGGTGATTGGTAATGGATGATTGGTAATTACCCATTACCCATGTTTCTAACTAACTCCAGCTACACTGGGTGAATTCACTTTTAAGCGTTTAAACATTGCTTCCCGTCCCTGTATTGCCAAGGTATCATCTAACGGGGAAAGTTTGATTTCTTGCTGATATTTTAACCTTAACGCGGTTTGAATTAACCAATCAGCAACGAAAGGATTTTTGGGTAATAATGGCCCGTGGGAATAGGTAGCGATCGCATTTTGATAAAACGCTCCTTCTGTGCCATCTTCTCCATTATTCCCCAAACCATACACCACACGCCCCAAAGCTTCCACCTGCCCTAATGTCGTCCGGCCACCGTGATTTTCAAACCCGATTAAATAAGGTTTTGTCCCTGTCATTGCTTCTATTTCCTGTGCCAATCGTGAAGCTGTAACTTCTATCACTAAATTACCAATACACCTTTTCGTATTTTCACCAGGATGAATAGAAACTAAATCTAAAATTCCCAAACCTTCGATTCTTTTTCCAAAGGCTGGTTCATAATAATTTCCTAGCAATTGGGGAGAACCACAGGTAAAAACTCCCGGCGTTCCATGTTCGATTTTATCACGCATTGCCTCCGCTTTTGCCCCTTGTAAATCCCGCATGACAATTTCTTGCTGACGATCCTGTGCGCCCCCACCAACAATCACATCTACTGATTTTATATCCTCAGCGGTAGAGTCTTGATCCAAGGGTAATACGATCACATTATACCCCCGCCATTGAGCGCGGCGTTGAATAGTGATCACATTTCCGCGATCGCCGTAGGTACTCATCAACTTAGGATATAGCCAACCAATAATAATTTCCATCGGTGCAGAACTCATAAAACCTCTAATATAGCAGGAGTCACCAAAGTAGGAGCGCAGGGCGTGCGCCCAGTCAGAATTGTTGCAATATATTAATGAATTTCAAGTTTAGTAAACAGATAACATAAATCAAAAAACTCGTGCTAGATTAAGGGCATGGTACAAAAAGGTTAAAAGTCAAACCTTAAATCCAAACTTTTTCATTAGAGTTTGTGCCTCCTGCTCTAGTGTCCCGGCAATCAATTTTTTCTTGTAGCTTCCTATCAAAGTTTTTTCGCCTAAATCTCACCAAATTGTTATTGGAGGTGTGGAACTCGCAGCCAAAATTGCCTAACCATTGAAAATAAGGGAAGCGTGATTTAAATCGAATTTAATTGATTGCTTGTCCAGTCCACTTCTATATTTTTGTATTGAACTACAACCTAATCAAGAAACCGCTGTAAGCTGCTGATAATCCTTCGTAGCTTGTAGCGGTTTCTGCTATGTATGCTAAAAATAAAAAAACAGGCTTTTCAATGAATCAAAAAAATATATTCTCCGTCAATAGAGATATCAGCTATTTACCTGTTTCTAACAGAGGTTATATTTATGTCATTACAATCACTTCGGTTTTTATTGTTGAGTAGTCTTGGTTGTTCTGTCTTTTTTGGTAATACTGTAGCTTTTGCTCAAGTTGTTGTGCCTACAGTTCCATCAGGTTCTACTACAGTTCCATCAGGCTCATCAACCACCATACCAACTTCCACCACAGTTGACAGTAGTAAAAGGTTTAGTTGTCAATATAATAATGGACAACCTACGGTCATGTATCAGCCCCAAAGTCAACCTGGACAATATTTTGCTTGGGCTGCACCTCAAACTTTAGGCGGGAATTGGGATGCTCAAAGACGTTGTGAAACGATCGCCAGCCGTTTAGAATTATATCGCCCCGATGGATTACAAGAATTACAAATAGCTGTAGAAAATAGCGAAAATATTATCTGTGTAACCACTGAATCTCAGCCCAATTGTCGAATTGTCTTGACAGTACCCCGTGGTAAAGATCCCTATACTATTCGCAATAGTGTATTCCAAAACCTAACTACCGCTGATAGTGGACAACAGACTATTGCCGTTAATACCTACACCAATCGTAACAGAGGTAATGGAGATAGCTTATATAGCCTGGGACAAACGCTTTTAGGTGGTAAAAATCAGGTGAGTTCTGCTAAACAGGGCATTAATTTGAAACCTTATCTTGATCCTAAAGACGGTGGTACAGGCGGAAAACTGAGAAATGGAGTAGAAATTAGACGTAATACCAATACCACACGCCAAGCTCCCAGCCGTCTAAATCCTAGCAAATTTCGTTAACTAAGTTTGTCTCCGATTTCGGGCAACCACAATTCCGGGCAACCACGGGGGGTTTGCCCTTACAGTATTTTTGTGATTATATTTACCTTTTTAGAGAAATTAAATTTACCCTTTATATAATTTTGTCCTGTATTAACTTATTAGGTGTTGTAATTATTTCTCAGGCTGGATTGATTTTTGAAGATTAGTTAGTAAGTGAAGAGTCCGCAATAACCGAGGTGACTGGTTATCTAATTTAGGTTGCTAATTTAAGCTGTTACGCAGCTAAATCTGATATTTCGTAGCCTAGAGTCCTTGCCGTAAGGCTTTCGGGCAAAAAAAGTAAATGCGTAACAGCTTATGACAAATTTATCAATTTATGGTAAGTTGGTATGATAATATCCAAATATCAACACTGTGACTAAGTAGGTGAACGGAAAAAAACCGTAGACCCGGAGAGGCTTCTCGAAGAGTAATATATAACAAAAAGTAAAGTTACCCAAAACCTCTTCCCTGTTCCCTTGTCATAACGACAATTTTTAACGCCAACCTACTTAAACTCAAAAAATCAACCTTTGGTGATTGGCAAATAATTAGTATTTAAATACTACACTGAAACCAATCCAGAGTAAAGTTGCAATAAATTGTATAATTTAACCAAAATATAACTTAGGGACAATCTAGTTATATTATCTTTTCAAAAGAAATTAACAATGACGACAAACCTGATCACAAGCAATATGAATAAAGTTCTACAATTAGGCGATCGCATCTTCCAGCCCACAGAGGTTTTATCATTATTATCGGAATATCAGCTATTACCGCTATTAATCAAAGAAATATTCATTGATCAAGCGATCGCAGAAATTGTCTGTACCCCAGAAGAAGAACAACTAGCCTGCGAACAATTAGCCCAACAATATCAGGGACTAGAACCACAGAGCGAAAGTTTCCAAAAGTTGAGAATTATGGCGGTACGACAATTAAAACTAGAAAAGTTTAAAGAGGAAACCTGGGGAGGGGATTTAAACTCCTACTTTTTCCAACGTAAAAGCCAGTTAGATAGGGTGATTTATTCCCTAATTACCACCTCAGAAATTGGGATCGCTCAGGAAATTTACTTTCGTATTCAAGAGGGTGAACAATCCTTTGCCCAATTAGCGCGGGAATATGCTCAAGGTCCCGAATCGCAAACAGATGGCTTAGTCGGACCAATAGATTTACAATCTCTCCATCCTACATTGGTAAATATCCTTGCCAAAAGTCAACCACAACAACTATCACCACCGACTCAAATTAATAATGTGATAGTAATTGTCCGATTAGAAAAAATACTCCCAGCCCAATTAGATCGTTCCACAAGACAACGGTTACTAAATGAACGATTTAATCAGTGGTTACAAACACAAATGACAGAACAAAAATTTCAAATTCAGACCGTATAAATCGCCAAATATCAACCTTTTAGCCAATACAAAGCGAAATAACTAACTCAATCAATATGACTTATATTCAGAGTACCTTTGAAGAATTCATTGCTAGTATTGAAGGATTTGATCAATTATCAAAAGGGGAAATTAACAACCTCTTATCATCACAAATTCTCCAGCCTTTACGTTATCGCGTAGGACAAAAAATTATTGGTAAAGAACAACTACCAGAAAGGATCGCCATTCTTCATCAAGGTAACGTCAGACTATTGGGATATAATCCCCAAAACCAATTACCAATTACATTAAAATTACTGCAACCAGGGGCAACAATTGGCGAAATTTCTTGGTTACGTGAGCTTCCTTGTGAAACTGCCATAGCTTCCACAGAAGTAATCTGTTTAACCTGGAAAGCCACAGATTATTTGCAATTTATCAACCGCAATCCAGCCTTTGCAAAAGCTCGTCAAAATCAAAGTCACCTAATTGAAATCTTTGATATTTTGAGTTCCCAGGTAGCACAAAAGGCTTTAGTAAATCACAACCTCAAAGACGTTACCCAACAGGCTCAATTAGATTCAAAAATTCATTATTTATCACCAGGAAAAACAGCCTTACAAGAATTAGGCAGCGATCGCATTTGGTTTGTGAGTGGTCGTAGTTCCCTGCCCAATTTCCCACCTGGTTCTCGTCTAGAAACCGACGTAATTGAAGTTAAAGGCAACATTCCTGTTCGTTTATTGGGCATTAATCCTCAAGATCTATCACTACTTGATGGTATTTCCATCGAATCAGAAACATTAGAAACTATATCAGATAGCAGCGTAGATTCGGAAATTCCCTACGCCCAAGAACCAGAATTTGTTCCCCCCACCACATCAAACCAGCCATTAAAAAATCAAAACTATCCATTTTTCCGGGGACAAGGAGAATTAGATTCTAGTCTGGCTTGTTTTCAAATGCTATCCAAGCATTTAGAAATGCCCTTTCGGAAAGAAGTAGTGCGGCGGATTTTAACCGACCAAATTAAGCGGCAAGGGAGTATATCTTTTCAAGTTTGCGCTTATTTATCTGAACTAATTGGACTTAAATCCCAGCTAGTTGATGTTCCTGCTGTTTCCATTAATCGGATTCCTACCCCAGCATTAATTCGCTATCGTGACAGTTTTGCTGTTCTCTATGCAGTAGATGGAAAAACAGTAGTTTTGGGTTTGCCATCTCAAGGTATTATCAACTGCCAAATTAGTCAATTGGTAGAAGAATTAGAAACCGATGACGCTAACTTACAACCACAAGTTAGAGTTTTATTACTGAGTGCGACCAAAGAAACACCGAAAGAACGCTTTGGTTTATCTTGGTTTGTTCCCTATTTATCGCGTTACCGTCGGGTGCTGATAGAAGTATTTATTGCTTCCTTCTTCGTCCAACTAGCAGCCCTCGCTAATCCTCTAGTTATTCAGCTAATTATTGATAAAGTCATCGTTCAAAACAGTATTAGTACCCTGAATATTTTAGGAGTATTACTATTAGCAGTGGGCGTGTTTGAAGCGGTGTTAACGACATTGCGGACTTACCTATTTGTAGATACCACGAACCGCATTGATATGAGTTTGGGGTCACAAATTATTGACCACTTGCTGCGTTTACCATTGCGCTATTTTGATAAAAGGCCAGTTGGTGAACTATCCACCAGGATTAATGAATTAGAAAATATCCGTCAGTTTCTCACCGGTACGGCTTTAACAGTGGTGTTAGATGCCCTATTTTCCGTCGTTTATATAGTTGTCATGCTGTTCTACAGTTGGCAACTAACTCTCGTCGGATTAGGGACAATTCCTCTATTTGTGGTAGTGACATTAATCGCTGCTCCCACAGTGAGTAGACAATTAAGAACTAAAGCTGAACGTAATGCCGAAACTCAATCTTATTTGGTTGAGGTTATGTCAGGTATTCAAACAGTTAAAGCCCAAAATATTGAATTACGCTCCCGGTTTTCTTGGCAAAAGAAATATGCCAAGTTTGTCGCTGCCGGTTTTAAAACTGTTCTCACTTCCACATTAGCGAATTCAACCAGTCAGTTTCTGAGTAAACTTAGTAGCTTATTAGTTTTATGGGTGGGAGCTTATTTAGTTTTAAAACAAGAACTAACTTTAGGAGAATTAATTGCCTTTCGGATTATTTCTAGTTACGTTACTACCCCGATTTTACGCTTGGCACAAATCTGGCAAAACTTCCAAGAAACTGGTTTATCTTTAGAAAGATTAAGTGATATTGTGGATACACCACAAGAAGCAGAACTAGATCGGAATAATATTTCTCTTCCTACCGTTAACGGTGCAGTGAAATATGAAAACGTTTCCTTCCGATTTGCTGCCAGCGGACCACTACAACTCAGCAATGTCACCGTCGAATTTGCCCCAGGTAAATTTGTGGGCATTGTCGGGCAAAGTGGTTCAGGAAAAAGTACAATGATGAAATTACTGCTCAGACTTTATGACACAGAATCTGGGAGAATTTTAGTTGATGGTTACGACATTTCCAAAGTCGAACTTTATTCGCTGCGGCGACAAATTGGCGTAGTTCCCCAAGATACGCTCTTATTTGATGGCACAGTTCAAGAAAATATTGCTTTAACTAATCCTGATGCCACAACTGAGGAAATTATTGAAGCGGCTCAAATTGCTGTTGCTCATGAATTTATTATGACCTTGCCCAATGGTTATAATACAAGAGTTGGGGAACGAGGATCAGCCCTTTCTGGTGGACAAAGACAGAGAATTGCGATCGCTCGTTCTGTCTTACAAAGACCTAAAATATTAGTTTTAGATGAAGCCACCAGCGCCCTAGATTATCCTACAGAAAGACAAATTTGTCTGAACTTAGCTCGCGCTTTTAAAGGTAATACAGTCTTCTTCATTACCCACCGTTTGAATACTGTTAGTAATGCTGATACTATCGTCGTCATGGATAATAGTAGAATGATTGAACAAGGCAATCATCAAGAACTTATGGCAGCTAAAGGTCATTATTTCTACCTTTATCAACAACAGGAAGTAAACTTGTAATTTGTCAGTTGTCAGTTGTAGGGGTTTAGCAGTGCTAAACCCTGTCAGTTGTTTCTATAAGATTCAACTGATAACTGATTAAAGATAAAATTACGCACCACTAAATATTCAATCTAAAATCCAAAATCTAAACTTATTATGACTCAAATTAATGGTAATTACACCAACGGAAATGGCAATGGAAAGGGTAACGGAAATGGGAGAGCATCCCATAGAGATGCACAAGTATTAACATCGCCCAAACCCACTCCCAAACAGCCAAAACCTGACTTCAATTTTGATAACTTCGAGCAATCTGTAGTTCTCCGTCAATCCCCAATTTGGTCACGAACCATCATGATTACTCTCATGGGATTGGCTTGTTTTGGAATTATTTGGGCTTGTTTAGCGAAAATTGAACAAGTAGTTCCCGCCACAGGACAATTAAAACCAGAAGGAACAGTTAAAGATGTGCAAGCTCCTATTAATGGAGTTGTGAAGTCACTGTATGTAAAAGATGGACAACAGGTAAAACCAGGAGATTTATTATTAACCTTTGATTCTATTGCAACCCTAGCCGAATTAAATTCATTGAATAAAATTCGGGTAGCTTTAATTCAAGAAAACAATATATATCGGCGGTTAATGGGAGCAACTACGGGAATAGATGCTGAAATAGCATTTTTACGCAGTAAACTACCAGGAGAATCAGCTTTTCTGCTCAAAAGTCGCGCCTCCTTAGTAGCAGAAAATGAATTATTACGTTCTCAATTAAGAAACTTACCAGGAGCAGCAGGTACAGGAATTGATGAACAACAACTATTAGCAGTTGCAAAAACAGAATTAAAATCCCGTTCCAAAGCTGCAAATTTGGAAGTTGAAAAAACCAGAAAGCAACTTTCTCAAACAGAATTTAAACTCCAAGATACTAAAAATGGTTTAGCAATTCAAAGTCAGATTTTAGTTAGTCTTAAAACCTTAGCTGAAGAAGGTGGTATTTCTAAACTTCAATATCTTAACCAACAACAACAGGTACAAACTCTCAAAGCGGAAATATCACAATTACAAGAAGAAGCAAAACGTCTAAAATTCGATATTGATAAAGGAAAAGAGCAATCAACCAATACAGTTGCTAGTTCTGATAAGACTATTTTGGAGAAAATAGGTAGTAACAAACAACGGATTGCGGAAATTGATAGTCAATTCATGAAGATTATTTTAGACAATGAACAGCGTTTAGCAGATGTCAATAGCAAAATATCGCAAACACAATTAAATGTTAAATATCAAGAACTTCGCGCTCCAGTGGGAGGTGTAGTTTTTGATTTACAAGCTAAAAATCCCGGTTTTGTTGCTAATTCTACCCAAAAGTTACTGCAAATTGTCCCTAAAGATAGTCTAATAGCGGAAGTTTTCATCACCAATAAAGATATTGGTTTTGTCAGGAAAGGAATGAATGTAGATGTGAGAATTGACTCCTTTCCCTTTAGTGAATTTGGTGATATTAAGGGTAAAGTAATTGATATCGGTTCAGATGCTTTACCTCCAGATCAAAACCATCAATTTTATAGATTCCCAGCCAAAATCAAGTTAGATAAACAACAATTAAGTCTCACCAATCAAGAGAGAAAGATATCCTTACAGTCGGGGATGTCTATTACTGCTAATATTAAAGTCCGGGAAGAACGGACAGTGATGAGTTTGTTTACAGAGATGTTTACAAAGCAAATCGAGAGTTTGAATGAGGTTCGTTAGGGATTGTTAAAATTAATTATTCAGCAAGCCCTAATTAGATGTTAGTTTTTTAGGAATTAAACAAAATAGAACACAAGTAGCGGTAATTCATAAATTATCGCTACGCAAGCTTTAACCGCTGGTTAGTTGTTTGATATCAGCGCGGAATTTACCGTTTTGTAATGCTTGCACTGCTGTTCCTGAATCTTGTACCCAAAACTGTCTCCCAAAGCGGACAATTTCCCGGTGATTTCCGGCTTGAACAATACCAATTACAGGTATTCTTGATTTATCCTTATCCCCAGCTTGTGATTTGAGAATTGTATTTAGACGATGTTGTTCTTCAATTGTCCCGGCTTGTTGTGGACTCAGTTCCACTAAAATCATTTTTACTGTTTCGACAGTTTCTGCGTCTTCTAGGATAAATTGAACTTGATCATCACGGCGATCTATTTTACCCCAAATAATTAATCTGGCATCAACTTCTAAAACGGAACTAATGCGCTCATAGGTTTTAGGAAAAACCACAGCTTCCGAAGATCCAGATAAATCTTCAACTTGCAAAATTGCCATAGAGTCACCTTTTTTGGTGACAACCTTTTTCACATTATTCAACATTACTGCTGCACAAAGAATAGCATCATCTTTTTGTTCTCCCAATTGTGCCAGGTTAATAGGTGCAAGGACTGAGGATGATTGTCTGATAGATTTAAGAGGATGATCTGAGAGATAAAATCCTAATAATTCTTTTTCCATTCGTAATTTTTCTTGAGGTGGTAAATCATTAACAGGAGGAGCTTTAGGTGCAGATTCATAAGCATTCTTTTGGGGTTGATTATTATTACCTGCAAATCCACCTCCTAATAAATCAAATATATTTCCCTGTCCACTAGCTTTGTCTCTAGCACGGGATTGCGCCCACTCATAAACTAATTCTAAATCATGAATTAATTGGTTGCGATTAGCTTGAATTTTGTCAAAAGCTCCGCAGTTAATTAATGATTCTAAAGTGCGCCGATTCATAGCCCGTAAATCCACGCGATCGCAAAAATCCGCCAAAGATTTAAATGGGACTAATTCCCCTGATTCTTCCCTGGCTTCTAAAATTGAGGCGATCGCATTTTGTCCCACATTCCGCACTGCTGAAAATCCAAATAAAATCTTTCCATCTATCGGAGTAAAATCTAAACCAGAGCGATTCACATCTGGTGCATCAATACTAATACCTATGTCAGAGCAGTTATCAACATACTTACCCATTATTGAGCAGTTATCAAGATACCTCCTCACTTTGTCCGTATCCCCACTGTTAGCAGTTAACAGCGCGGCCATATATTCCAATGGGTAATTTGCTTTTAAATATGCTGTTTGATAAGTTACATAGGCGTAAGCTGTCGAGTGGGATTTATTAAAACAATTAGAAGCGATAAAACCATTTTTAATCACAAAATTATGGTCATTTTCCACACCAATATCATAAACATTGGCTTGACCTACATAAGTACGGGAAACTATTTTAACCATATTACTTGGCTTGGCAAAATTTGTTTATTTACACCTTAATAATCATTATCAGCCACACAAATACCTTTACATTTAATCCCATTCGTAGCAGTCCGCTGACAATGAGAACATAAAACCTCTTCCTTTTCTGTTTCTTGATTTATCTCCATATTATTGCTTGTCTGGAGCTGATCTTTTTCGGTCTGGAGTTTGTCATTCATAGGAATAGATTTAATGAATTTCCATCTGCTGAAGTTTCTCTATTAAATTTGATTTAATTTTTGTGTCAGTCGCCAGTTGTTTTATACTACTGACCACTGACTATTAACTAATGACTACATTCCAGGTAATTCCAGTCCACTGGTTAGATCTTCCATCCGTTCCCGCATGGTTTCGGTAGACTTTTGATAGGCATCTTTCATGGCCGCAGCTACCAAATCAGAAAGCACTTCTGCACCTTCTTCTAAAGCAGATGGAGCAATTTCCACCCGTTTGGGTTCTTGGTTACCACTGACAATAACTTTAACAAGTCCACCACCAGATTCTCCCAGAATCTCCATTTTCTCTAATTCTTCTTGAAGACGCTTTGCACCTTCTTGAACCTGTTGGGCTTTTTTAAACGCTTCCGCTAATTCTTTCATTTTGCCTAAGCCAAAGCCAAATCCCTGTCCTTTTTCTGCCATAACTGGTTATCCGCCGTACGATTACTTACAAATCAAATTCAATTATAGATGCGATGAGTAATTGGTGATCGGTAATTGGTAATTGGTAATTGGGAATAGCGAAAATCCCTGCCTCTTGCCTTTTGCCTTTTGCCTCTTGCCTTTAAGCAACTGCTTGAAACTCACCCAACATTTTCACTTCTGGTTCTAGCCAAATTGACCAGCGTTCTTGTACCTCATGTTGAATATGACGAATGAGGCAGAAAATATCACTGGCTTTAGCTCCTCCCCGATTGACAATAAAATTAGCATGGAGTTGGGCAACTTGCGCTCCCCCTAATTGATAACCTTTGAGTCCGGTTTGTTCAATTAACCAACCAGCAGTATAAGGTTTAGGATTTCTAAACACACTGCCACAACTAGGATAGCTGTAAGGTTGGGTGCTGAGGCGGTGTTTTTTATGTTCCTTAGTTCTAGCTGTCACTTGCACCGGATCTGCTCCTGGTTGCAGTTGGAAGGTGGCTTGAGTCACAACCCGCTTACCACCTTGTAGTAGTGAACTTCGGTATCTGTAGCCTAATTCTTCTGGAGTGAGAGTTACCAAAGTTCCATCTGGAGAAAGAACTTGAGCGCTAACTAACATATCTGCGATACAGCTATCATGCGCTCCAGCATTCATCACCACCGCACCGCCCAAAGTTCCAGGAATACCCACAGCCCATTCTAATCCTTCCCATCCCAAAGCCGCTGCGTCCCACGCTAAACTAGGGATAGGTTCTCCCGCGGATACAGTTAATTGACCTGTAGCTGGATCAAAGTTTTTAGACCGGAGATGACGAGTAGCGATGACTAAACCGGGGATACCGCGATCGCTCACCAACAAGTTAGAACCAGCACCTAGTATTGTGACTGCTAAATCATTCTCTTTGGCGTACTCAATACTTGCTTGCAACGCTCCTAAATCGCGGGGAGAAACATAGCATTCAGCCTCTCCTCCCACCCGATAAGAAGTAAATGCCGACAAGGAAGTATGGGTTTTGAGAGGACAATCAGTTCCTGGTAAGTAAATTAATTTGCTATTATCCACATCATCTTTAGTTTGTAGTTGTGGAGTCAAATCAGAAAATTTGCAGATTTTGCTAAATCCCTGGGAAGTTATCATCTTTACTTCAATTGGTAATTTTTGACTTATGTTCTTTATTTACCAGAAAAATCCGGTACTTGAGTTAACTAATCAAACCCTGCCAGAGTGCAGTTCTGATCCTAAGATGTGGCAATTGCCGGTTCACTCATAGTGGTAATAAGTTCAGGAATAGCCTGATTCAAATTACCCGCACCTAAAAATAATGCCAAATCTCCCGGACGGAGGGTTTGCAGTAAAAATTCACTAACTAAAGGTAAAGTGTGCTGATAAACCACTTCAGGGTTGTATTTACTAATTGCAGTGGCTAAATCCTGTCCACTAACTTGTCCTAAATCAGGCTCACCCGCACTATAAATATCAGTTAGCACAACTAAATCAGCATGGGTAAAAGACTCAGCGAACTCTTTTAAAAACGTTAATGTCCGAGTATAACGATGGGGCTGGAAGATAGCAACTACCCTTTGTCCAGGTCTAGTTTGAAGACGAGCTGCGGCTAGAGTAACACGAATTTCACTAGGATGATGGGCATAGTCATCAATAAAAGTCACCCCAGCAGCTTCACCTCGAAACTCGAACCGTCGTCTTGCACCTTCAAAGGTAGTAATCCCTTTGGCAATTTCTCCAAATTCTAATCCCAAAACTCTACCCACAGCTACTGCTGCTAAAGAATTGCTGAGGTTATGATGACTTAATAGCTGTAAATTTAGTACCCCCAAGGCTTGACCTTTTTCCCATACTAAAGCTGTTGTCCCATCAGCCCGATAATCTATATTAGTAACGGTGTAGTCAGCACCTTTATCTGGGTAAAGACTATAGCTAATGGTTGGTTTCAGGCGCTCGCGCACTGTTTCACAATCAATACTACCTACCAAAGTTTTGCAACCTTGAGCAAAGGTTTGGAACGTATTAACTACCTCTTCTAAACTTTCGTAGTGGTCAGGATGATCTAATTCAATATTAGTAATAATACCAATCTCTGGAGCGTGCTTCACCAAAGAACCATCAGACTCATCTGCTTCCGCTACTAAATAACGGCTAGACCCCATTCTGGCATTACCTTCCCAAGCCTTAACTTCACCACCGACCAAAATCGTCGGATCAAGTCCAGCTTGCAAAAGCATATAACCAATCAGACTACTAGTAGTAGTTTTCCCATGGGTTCCGGCCACAGCAATACTGTAATAATCAGCAATCAAAGCCGCAAGAACATCAGAACGATGCCAAATTGGGCAACCCAATGCCAGCGCCGCTTTATATTCCAAATTATTAGCATTAATAGCTGTGGAACAAATCACTTGAGGCCAGGTTGTTTTTGCCGCAGACAACTTTTCTGGTGAAGTTAACAATAAATCATCAGCCGATGCTTCAGGGACAAAGAACTCCAGATTGTTTGCTTCTTGCTTACTAAAAATGTGAGCGCCTAGAGATTCTAACTTGTGCGTAATATGGTTAGGACGCAAGTCTGAACCAGATACTGGTAATTGACGTTTGGTTAGAACATAAGCCAAAGCAGACATTCCAATCCCACCAATTCCGATGAAATGAAATGGTCTACCACTAAAATCTATAGAATTACTCATTTTATTTACCTCTTACACCACACCACACCAGAATCACATCAGACACGCGTATCATACCAGGATTTTGATTTTTACAGATCCTAACTATCCCATCCAAAATATTCATCCCTGCTGAATGAGTAAATTTCGACTTTTGTTTTGCCCCTTGAGCCAGATTACCCCCCGAAAATTATTTCTAATCTGCTCATAAGATTATTCTGAAAATATCTGCTACATCGGGAAAGAAAATTGTGTAAATTTAAATACATTTCGTCATGGCTGTTTTAGCACTAAGTAGGATGGCTTTAGATATAGCAATTTGCATCACTTACCAAAAGCCTTTGTCGGAATTGTCTACAATAGTACATTGGTAGTGAAATTATTGTTTAAATAGAAATCATTATTGGGAACAGGGAACAGGGAACAGGGAACAGGGAACAGGGGAAGAATTTTCTTCTTCTTCTTCTTCCTTCCTTCTTTCTAACTCCTGACTCCTGACTCCTGACTCCTGACTCCTTCTTATAAAATTCTGTATTTTTTTGTTGATCTCAGACTTTATCGTTATAAATAGCCGCCCCCTTTGCGATATGATTGGGGTCAACGATATCAACTTATAGGCATAAATACAGAGGGCAAGATACTGTGATTAGAGTTGCAATTAACGGTTTTGGGCGCATTGGACGTAACTTTGCCCGCTGCTGGGTGGGTAGAGAAAATAGCAATATTCAACTGGTCGGGATTAATGACACATCCGACCCTAGAACTAATGCTCACTTGCTTAGATATGACTCAATGTTAGGCAAGCTGCAAGGTGTAGATATTAGTGCTGATGATAACTCTATAACCCTTAATGGTAATACAGTTAAGTGCGTATCTGATCGCAACCCAGATAACTTGCCCTGGAAAGAGTGGGGAATTGACCTGATTATCGAATCAACAGGCGTTTTTACCAGCAAAGAAGGGGCAATGAGGCACGTAAATGCCGGAGCTAAAAAGGTTCTGATTACCGCTCCTGGCAAAAATGAAGATGGTACTTTTGTAATTGGTGTCAATCATCATGATTATGACCACAACATCCATAACATTATCAGTAATGCCAGTTGTACAACTAACTGTTTAGCTCCCATTGCCAAGGTATTAGATGAAAAATTTGGGATCATCAAAGGCATAATGACCACTACCCACAGCTACACAGGTGATCAGCGTTTACTAGACGCTTCTCATCGTGATTTGCGTCGGGCAAGAGCAGCAGCTATCAACATTGTTCCCACTTCTACTGGTGCAGCAAAAGCAGTAGCGTTGGTACTTCCTCAGTTGAAGGGTAAGCTAAATGGTGTGGCTTTGCGTGTACCAACCCCTAATGTTTCCATGGTGGATTTTGTAGTACAAACTGAAAAGCGCACTATTGCCGAAGAGGTTAACCAAGCTCTGAAAGAAGCTGCTGAAGGTCCCCTGAAAGGCATTTTAGGTTACAGCGAATTGGAACTTGTATCTTCTGACTATCAAGGTACAGATGAATCTTCTATTGTTGATGCCAACTTGACTCTAGTTATGGGCAATGACATGGTGAAAGTTATGGCATGGTATGACAATGAATGGGGTTATAGCCAACGTGTTCTTGATTTGGCGGAATTAGTGGCTGAAAAATGGGTTTAATTGTCAGTTGTCCTTTGTCCTTTGTCAGTTGTCCTTTGTCCGTTGTTTTTCTCTACCACTGACCACTGACCACTGACCACTGACCACTGACCACTGACTACTGACCACTGTACGGGCGAAGCATTTGGAGAACTATTTTTGGCAATGACCGATAATTTGACCACTGTACGGGCGAAGCATTTGGAGAACTATTTTTGGCAATGACCGATAATTTATCTTCCAAATGCTTCGCCCCTACTGACTACTGACTACTGACTACTGACCAAAATGTTGGAATCCCCGGCTGAGGCTGAGAACTTGGTTGGGGATTTCTGCTTTTTCGCGGTGTAAAATCACTTTTGAGCCTGGGGTAATTGTGCCAATTATAGCTGCACCTGTGCCTAATTTTTGCACTAATGCTAATGCAGGTTCTGGTGGTAAACACAGGACTAATTCAAAATCTTCGCCACCATAGAGGGCATATTTTAATGATTTTTCTGGTGTGAGCCACCCTTCAAAGGCTGATGGTAAGGGTATTTTACTAGATTCTATAACCGCACCGACGTTACTGGCTCGGCAAATTTGTAATATTGCGTCTGCTAAACCGTCGCTGCTATCCATACCGGACATAGGCAGGGGGCAGGGGGCAGGGGGCAGGGAGCAGGGGGATATGAGAATTTCTTTGAGGATAGAGATTACATCTAAACGGGGTTTGGGGCGTTGGTGGGCGGTGATTAAGGCTGCCTTGGCTTCAGTTTTGAGGTTTTGAGCTATTTCGGGATGTAAGAGTAATTCTAAGCCTGCACGAGACGCTCCATGTATACCTGTGATGACAATAGCATTTCCTGCTTGAGCGGTGGCACGACGGATGATGAAATTGGGGTTAGCTTGACCTAAGGCGGTAATTGCTAAAGTGGTAATGGGCGATCGCACTATATCACCACCAACTATGGGAACATGATACTTTGATAAGCATTCTGTCATGCCCTGATATAGTCGCTCAACCCAATTTACAGTTACATCTCCCGGTAAACCTAATCCCACAGTTATGCCCACGGGAGTCGCCCCCATTGCTGCTAAATCGGATAAATTAGCCGCCGCAGCCCGCCAACCAGCATCCTCTGGAGAGGTGGTAACATCACTAAAATGCACACCGTCAACGAGCATATCTGTAGTAACTATCAAAGATTGATTTGGTAAGGTTTCTAAAACTGCGGCATCATCACCAATTATATCGGGTGGACAAAAGCGTTGTAATCTTTCTAAAAGACCTTGTTCGCCAATATCTCGAACTCGTAAGCCAGATAAATCACTATTCATAATTAAATGTACTCATTACTTTATGGGAATAGATCCTGATATTTCAATACCTTCGCCAAATTGAAAAAAGCCTTGATTCGGAGGTTGGGTTGTGGAACGTTAGCGTTGGCAAGCAATAGCATGAAACCCAACGTATTTGTTGAGTTGCGCTGTCGCTTAACCCAACAAAGCAAAAAATGGCGAAAGTATTGATAGTTTGTAAGTAATACCTAAAGATAGATGAAATTTTACTAATCTTAAAATTAATCGTAAACAATCGGACTTATATAGTATATAATGCCGAAATGAGTTTTTTCTGGTGTGTAATGGTGCTATAAAAATGACACTTTCCCTGAAAGATAATTTAAATTGGTTACAAGTGCAGCGTTATTCTGAACTCCTGCACGTCTTAGTAGGAAGGACTCTGAAAGTTCGCTACCGGGGTTCTTTTCTGGGGGTTTATTGGTCACTATTGAACCCTTTAATCATGACAGGGCTATATACTGCCATTTTTGGTGCTACCTTTGCATCTTATTATGGTAACTCCATCATTAACTATATGCTGGCAGCACTGACGGGACTGTTAGTAATCAATTTTTTCTCGGCTTGCACATCCCAAGCTTTATCCAGCGTGGTCGGAAATGGTGCATTATTAAATAAAATTCGCTTGCCAGTCAGTGTTTTCCCGGTATCAATGATTGCGGCGAATGTATTTCAGTTTTCAGTGGGAGCGTTTCCGTTACTAGCGATTATGACTTTGATTAATTCCCAAAGTCTAGTCAATGTCCTAGCATTAGTATTTCCCTTTCTTGCACTAATTTTAGTTTCTACAGGAGTTGGGTTTTTAGTCAGTGCTTTGTACGTATTTTTTAGAGATTTACCTTACTTTTATGAATTAGTAGTATTTGTAATTTGGATTAGTAGTCCCATATTTTATCCAGCAGCTATTGTTCCCAAGCAGGTAAAACAATTTTTAGGTTTAAATCCCTTATCCCCAATTATTGAAAGTCTGCGTCAGATTACCTTATCAGGTTCTCCACCAGATTTAGGTTTGATTTGGGGGGCTTTACTGAGTGGCATCATTATTTTAACCTTGGGATGGACTTGTTTCCATCTGTGGCGACATCAATTTATGGATTTGCTTTAAGATGACTATCACTTGATAATTGCACGGACTAAATCCTGATAGTTTATAATTAACAAAAGATAGTAAATTATCCCCATAAAATCTATGGCTTTAACCGCACAAGAAATAGAAGCATTAATGCCAGATTGCACTGAACTACTCAGCGACGAACCAGAAATGGAAAGCTCCTTACACTATACACAACTATTAATATTAGTAACTTGTTTAGAATGGTTATGGCGTGATAGAGAAGATTTTTTTATTGGTGCAAATCTTAGTGTTTACTATAGTCGTCAACAGTTAAAAAATCGAGATTTTAGGGGACCAGACTTTTTTCTAGTCAAAGATACGGAAAAACGTCCACGTCTGTCTTGGGTAATATGGGAAGAAGATGGTAAATATCCCAATGTGATAATTGAATTACTTTCTGATTCTACTGCCAAAGTAGATAAGGGATTGAAAAAACAGTTGTATCAGAATCAATTCCGCACTCCTGAGTATTTCTGGTTTTCCCCAAATACCTTAGAATTGGTGGGATGGCGATTGACAGATAGTGAATACAAAAGTATTCCAGCATCGGAAAATGGCTGGTATTGGAGTCAGGAGTTAGGTTTATACTTAGGGGTTTGGGAAGATAAGTTAAGATATTTTACTGTTGAAGGAAGATTAGTTCCTACACCAGAAGAAGCTAATTTAGAAGAAATTAGAAAAGCTGAATCCGAACATCAAAGGGCTGAATCTGAACGTCAGCGTGCTGACGAAGCAGAAAATAAAGCAGCTATTTTAGCTCAAAAATTGAGAGAACTGGGTGTTGATCCTGATAGTTTGTAAATAGAGGTGCTTTACTGAGTGGCACAATTATTTTAGGTTGGGGATGGACTTTTTTCATCTGTGGCGGCCTCAATTTATGGATTTGCTGTAAATGGAAGTAATACGTTTGGATAATGTTTCGCTGTGGAGAAGGACTCAAGAGGAATTTTCCTATGACTTGAAAAAAACGCTCCTATCTGTGGTAGAGGGCAAATATCGTCAACCTGCTAAAAAATTAGTATTAAATAATATTGACTTGGTGGTTGAAAAAGGCGAAAAAATAGGTATAATCGGTGCGAACGGTTCTGGTAAGTCCACTCTGTTAAAGATAATTTCTGGGATTCTTCAGCCTACAACTGGTACTGTGAGGGTTCGGGGTCAAGTTGCACCTTTAATCGAACTAGGAGCAGGTTTTGACCCAGAAATTTCTGTGATAGACAATATACTTCTCTATGGAGTATTGTTGGGTTTTTCTAGGGCTGAGATGAAAGCAAGAGCGCGTTCTATTTTGGAGTTTGCCGAGTTGGAGGATTATGCTTTAGTTCCGGTTAAGGGTTTATCTTCGGGTATGGTGGCTCGGTTGGGTTTCGCTATTGCGACTGATGTACAGCCCGATATTTTGATTTTGGATGAGGTGTTGTCTGTGGGAGATGAGGGTTTTAAGAATAAGTGCAAGCAGAGGATGGATCAGTTTTGGGATGATCATTCTACTGTTTTGGTTGTGTCCCATGATTTAGATTTTGTGAAGCAGTCTTGTCAACGGGGAATATTATTAAAGAAAGGTAAAATCATATTTATTGGAGATGCAGATGAAGCTGTAAAATACTATTTTAACCAGATTTAGTTGGGTATTTTAAGTGATTTTAAACAATGATTGAAAAAAACAATTCTGAAATTAATGTCGATGAGTTAATGGAGAAGATCCGTCAAGAGATTCTTAATCGTCAAGGTCTCTCTCAGCCTGCGTTGACCAATAGTGCAGATACGGCGGATTTGATGTCAAATATTAGCTTAAGCATGGGCTATATTGAATCTTTACTTAAAAATGCCGAGTCTAGAGCTTATATTCGGACGAAATGGCCTGACAAACTTAATCGTTTTCCGTTTAATTTAATATCAAAATTACAAAAATTTATCCTCAAAGCCATCAACTTTCTATTTAAAGACCAACGAGAAGTTAACTTTAATTTAATCCTTTCTTTAAAAGAATCCCTAACGATTAATCACCAACTGATAGCAGAAATCAAAACTCTAAAGACACAAATAGATGATTGCTTAATTACTGTGAATGCTCGCTTTCAAGCAGCAAATGAGCATTTGAATATTGTAGATAATAGTATTCAAGAACTTGATAAGCAAATAGTTGCTGTAGATAATAGCATTCAAGAACTTGATAAGCAAATAGTTGCTGTAGATACTCAATTTCAAGGGATGAATGAGCGTCATTTTAGAAATGATAGTTACCTCAAAAATGATTTAATGCAGCAGAAGCGATTGATATCCTTATTTCTAGAAGAAGCGCGGCAGCGATTACCAGAACCTTTTAATCAAGAACAACTACAAACCTTTGCCAGTGAAGAAGAACACCTACTAAATTCATTCTACGTTGCTTTTGAAGATCATTTCCGAGGTACTCGTGAGGATATTTCAGATAGATTAAAAGTATATTTGCCCTTGATTGAAAAAGCAAATGTTGGTACACCAGACGCGCCTATTTTAGATGTAGGCTGTGGACGGGGTGAGTGGTTAGAATTGCTAAAGGAATCTGGATATATATCTAGGGGTTTAGACATCAACAGATTTATGGTAGAGCAATGCCAGGCTAGAGGTTTGGAGACAATAGAAGCAGATGTCATTAACTATTTGCAATCTTTACCAGAAAATAGTTTGGGCGCTATAACCGGATTTCATATTATTGAGCATCTGCCATTTAAAACATTAATGAGGTTATTTTCTGAAACAGTCAGGGTACTCAAACCCCAGGGATTAGTTATTTTTGAAACTCCAAATCCAGATAATGTGTTAGTTGGAAGCAATACATTTTATTTAGATCCAACTCATATTCATCCATTACCTAGCCCCACAGTCAAGTTTATGGCGGAAATGTTTGGTTTATACGATACTCAAGTGATCACACTGCATCCCTATCCAGAAAATGCCAAAGTTGATGGTCAAGGTATAGCTGAACGCTTTAATGATCATTTCTATGGTCCACAAGATTATGCTTTCCTGGGGTATAAACATGAGTAGCTATAAGATTGCAGTTGTAGTACCACGCATGATGACTGGGGAGATTGGAGGAGCAGAAAGATTTTTTATAGGTCTGATAAATTCTCTCAATACTGCAAGCACATCCGCAACTCTTGTTGAAGTCTTGATTGATGAATCAAGTTTTGAGACTATACAAGAGTCATATTTACGTTGCTATGATTTAGACCTTTCTGATTATGATGCAGTAATTTCTACCAAAGCTCCTACTTTTTTAGTTCGTCATCCCAATCATATATGTTATCTGGTTCATACTATCCGAGTATTTTATGATATGTTTGAACAGGAATTTGGTCGTGGTAATCAAGTTCTCAAAACTCAAAGGGATACTATTCAAAAACTAGATACAGGCGCATTAAGTTCACCAAGAACTAAAAAAGTTTTTACAATTGGCAACGAAGTAAGTCAAAGACTACTGAAATATAACGGCATCAAAAGTGAAGTGTTGCATCCAGCGCTAGTATTGGATAATTTCCATGAAGGCAACTATGAATATATATTTATGCCGGGGAGGTTACATCGTTGGAAGCGAGTAGATTTAGTAATTAAAGCAATGCGTCATCTTCAGCATCCTATTCGTCTGAAGATTGTCGGTACAGGTGAACAGGAGCAGGAATTACGCGAACTTAGCGGTACAGATGAGCGGATACAATTTTTGGGTCGAGTTTCAGATGAGGAACTTTTAGACTTGTATGCAAATGCTTTAGTCATACCATTTGTACCGATACGAGAAGATTATGGCTACGTTACTTTAGAGGCTTTTGCTCATACAAAACCAGTAATTAGTTGTCAAGATTCTGGAGAATGCTTACAGTTCGTTAAAAATGGTATTAATGGTTTTGTGGTTGCTCCTCAACCAAAAGAAATCGCTAAAGCCATAGAATATTTTATCAATGACCCCGAACAAGCAAAAGTCATGGGGAAAAGCGGACAGCTTGACATAAGTCACATTAATTGGTCAAATATCTCTCAGAGATTATTGGGTGTTTTGCGAGAGTGAAGTTAATAAATATGACTGAAAAACAAATCTTTCAAGTTACTGTCTTAGATATGCAGCCTATTGATCCACCCATTGGCGGAGGGAGACTGAGGTTACTAGGCTTATATCATGGCATGGGTGAGGATCTGCCCACTACATATATAGGATCATATGATTGGCCGGGAGAAAATTATCGGCATCATCGGTTGAGCAAAACTTTAGAAGAAATTGATATTCCGCTGAGTGAAAAACACTTTTCTGAGTGTGCTGAATGGCAGTCACGGGTAGGTGGTAAAACTATTATAGATTCTTGCTTTAATTTGCTAGGGCATCATTCAAATAAATTTCTAGAGACAGCTAGAAAACAAATAGCTTTATCAGATATTGTCATTTTTTCTCATCCTTGGGTATACCCACTAGTCAAAGATCTACTGCGTTCTCGTCCCCAACTTGTTGTTTATGATTCTCATAACGTCGAAGGTTTATTAAGAACTAGTTTATTAGATGATGGTGATTTTGGCACGGAAATTGCTAAAAACGTAGTGAGTATAGAATACGAACTTTGCAACAATTGTGATTTAATTCTTGCTTGTTCCCATGAAGATAGAGAACTATTTCATAAACTATATAATATTCCTTTCAGGAAAATATCCATTGTTCCCAATGGTGTATTTACCGATAAAATTCAAAATTCAAGTGACAGCAAGCGGAGAATAGCCAGAAAAAAATTAAATATAAATATAGGGAATAGTCCACTTGTGATTTTTATGGGTAGTTCTTATGTACCCAACACTGAAGCAGCAAGATTTATTATTGATAAATTAGCGCGAGAAATGCCTGATGTTAAGTTTGCAATTTGTGGTGGTGTAGGCGATAAATTTAGTCAAGATGAACTGAGTGAAAAAAATATTAATAATGTTATTTTGACCGGTTTTTTGAAAGAAAGTGAAAAACTTAACTATTTAGCTGCATCTGATCTAGCTATCAACCCAATGTTTTCCGGGTCAGGGACAAATATCAAGATGTTTGATTTTATGGCTGCTGGCTTACCAGTAATATCAACACCAATTGGAGCTAGAGGTATCTTTCAAGGATCGGAAACAGCCATCCATATCTGCACAGCAGAAGAGTTTACCAGTAGTATCCAACGAGTTATTAATGATCAAGACTATAGCCAGGTTCTTGGTGAATCAGCTAGAAGTTTAGTAGAAAGAAAGTATGCTTGGCAAAAAATATCCAGCAATTTAGGACTTTTGCTGCATAGAAATAGACTCAAACTAGGCGATAATATCCCATTTTTTAGTGTGATTATTCCTACCTATGAAAGACATGACAAATTAGAAACTTTGCTAGATTGTTTACAAAATCAAATTTCCCAAGACTTTGAAATTATTATAGTTGATCAAAGTAAAACATTATGGAAACAAAGAGAAAAGTATTCTGATTCAGATATTATCTATATTCATAGTGATATTAAAGGAGCAGTCATAGCTAGAAATACAGCATCTTATTACGCGAGAGGAAAAGTTTTAGCCTTTACAGATGATGATTGTCAACCAAAGCCTGATTGGTTAAATAATGGCAAACAATACTTTGAAAATAAGGATATAGTTGGCGTAGAAGGACTAGTTATTTCCGACAACCTGAAAGATGATAATTACCGTTCTGTAACCAACTTAGGGTTTGAAGGAATCGGTTTTATGACAGCGAATTTGCTGGTTAGACGGGAAGTATTTATGGCTGTTGATGGATTTGATGAATCTTTTGACAATCCACATTTTCGTGAAGATACTGATTTAGGTTGGAGAATTTGTCAATATGGACAAGTCCCTTTCGCGGAAGATGTTTGTGTTTTTCACCCTCCTCATCTTCGCACTGATAAAGGTGAAAGTTTGGCAGAAAGAAACCAGTTTTTTGAAAAAGATGTTTTGTTGATGCAAAAACATCCAGAACGTTACCGAGAACTATTTTTTATGGAGTCTCACTACAAAAATACTCCGGGATTTCGGGAAAACTTTCTCAGAGGAGTCAGGAAGTATAATGTAGAAGTTGACAAGTTTTATTTAGATATTTTAGAAGTTGATGATGCAATGATGAAATTTGAACCCCAGTTTAGCGAGACTATACCTGACTTATTTTCTGGTAATAGAAAAAATTTAAATTCATTAAGAATCAACAACATTGAGGAAGAGAATGAAGAAATTTTTCAAGATCAGGATATTGCTTTGGTAGAACAAATTCTTTTACATTCTCAAATTAGTTCCTTATTATCAACAAATATCCCACAAACCATTCAGGAACATTTGAAATCTGCCGAAATTTTGTTAAATCAAGTCAAAGATATAGTTGGTAGCCAGAGTCATGGCGACTATTTTAAAGCGTCAGTTCCTAGATACTTGCATTACTTGGCGGCTGCAATGACACTAAAAGACAAGTCAAGAATTTTAGATGTTGGTTCTGCTCCTGGACATATTGGTATTGGCTTGCACTTACTCGGTATGAAGGTTGTTGGTGTCAATTTAAATGAAGCCTGGCGTGACACATATCCTTCCCTTGATTGGGTAGAAAAGTTAGGTGTCATAGAACATAATTTTGAGCAAGAAATTCTTCCTTATGATGATAATGTTTTCGATGCAGTATACTTCACCGAAGTTTTAGAACATATAGCAATAAAAAATCCGTTAGAAATATTATCGGATTTAAGAAGAGTATTAAAGACAGATGGTCTATTGATTTTATCAACACCAAATATATGCAATATTTCTAATATATATGCACTGCTGAATGAATTTAATATTTTTTGGCAGCCTGAAATATTTTATGGTAGTTTAGATAGGCATAATCGTGAATATACCCCGAAAGAAGTTTACAATCTTGTAGAGAAATCTGGTTTTAAAGATATCCAAATCTACGGGATTAACAGTTATTGTAACTGGCGTTCTGGTACAGATGATTATCCTTATAAAATAATTAATGCACTTGGGGATAATCATCCGTTATTAAGAAATACAATTATTGTTTTAGCCAAAAAATGAAAAAAATGGATATAGAGACTTAGGCTGGACGTATTCAAAAACACCAGGACAAGTACCCACGCCAGAGTGATTTTAGCTTTTCTCTCTACGGACAATTATGGATTTATGGCATGGAATTATGGGCTGATTTGCAGTAGATTTCGCTGTTATAAGGTACAAGGTTGAATAATAAGTAGTGAGACAGAATTAATTACACAATGTCATTGCGTAAGCGTTGCGTGGCGTTAGCCATATGGAACGAAGTGAAATGAAGCAATCGCCAGGGTTGTGATTGCTTCCCTTCGCTCGCAATGACTGTAAATATTTTTGTCCAATTACTTAAAACTCTTGTGGTGTAGGCCTCTTAGAGACTTCCAATTAAAAAAATATCCCAAAATTTCTTGTGGTGCGGGCATACTATGGCTAACGCCACGCTACGCTATCGACAAGCTCAGTACAAGTCTTGCCCGCTAATAATACAAGGTCGGGTTAAGCGACAGCGCAACCCAACGCATTTGTTGGGTTTCATGCTAATTGCTCCGCGAACGTTCACGTTCCACAACCCAACCTACAGAAAATGGACAAGGTATTGCTATTGAGAATAGGTTTTGATGCAATTTTTGGCGATTCATGGTTGCTCAAATCTCTTTTTTGGTTTCAGATGTCTGTTTTTATCCTTGTTTCCCTTTTTTGCCTCGATAATTTCCCCCTGTGAACTTTACATACCGTTACATACCTTTAAATTTTCCTGTTGACCTACTTAGCTAAAAAATTAAGATGTATTGGGTTTTTAAGCGCAAGCACTACCAATCACATAAAAATGCCCGAAACCCATGTCTCATATTTGGATAATTAAAATATGGTGTTATATTTGACAAAATTGTGCTATTCAGTTAAATTAGTTGAAATCTACCCGAAGTGAACGTGAAATTATGACAGTAGCAAGCATCAATTCAGTCCAGGGTCTTTTTATTACCCTCCTGAAAAGTCCAGCAGATACCAAAAATTTGGCTGATTTGACTTCCCAACTGAACAAAGGTGTCACTATCACCAAAATTGCCACAGACCTAATTGATTCACCAGCAGGGAAACAACTATTTGGCACGTTAAGTAATGCTGATTTGATAGACTACATTTACAGTAATGCTTTCGGTCGAGTTTCTGAAAGTGCTGGTAAGACCTATTGGACTGGAAAGTTAGGAACAACACCAGACTCAGCAAAAAAAGCTTCAGTGGTTGCTGATATAATTCAATTTGCTGGTTCTGCTGATAAACAGGTTTTCAACAGCAGGGTTGATACCGCTAAAAACACCACTCATCAGTTGTCCGTCCAAGAGCTTTATATTACATTTTTGGGGCGGGCGGCAGAAACAAGTGGTCGGGACTATTGGGTAGGACGTTTGAATAATGGTGCATCCATCGCCGATGTCACCAAAGATATTATCGCTTCAAAAGAGGCGCAGGATAAATATACCGGTTTAGTAAACATAAACAGTCAATTTATTGAGCTAGTTTATAGTAATGCCTTCGGTCGGTCAACAGACAAAGAAGGTTTAGATTACTGGGTCGGGAAACTAAATAGTTCAACAAGAGCAGCAGTGGCACTGGAGATACTGAGTGCTGCTGGTAATGCAGATAGACAAACTTTGAACAATAAGGTGGATGTTGCTCAGGGTATTACTGACAATTTCCAAACACCGTTTACTCTGACCAAGGAAACTGACAACCTTACAGGTACAAATGGCAAGGATTTGTTCATAGGCGACAATGGTAACGACTTCTTTGCCACTGTCCAAGCTGGGGATAGAATTGACGGGGGTGCTGGTATTGATACCTTTAAATACTACTACAGCAAGGGAATATTGCCTACTCTCCTCAATGTTGAAAAGGTAGAGTTGATTAATTTACGGAATAATATTGACTTCAGCCCCGCTGCTGGTTCGGGTCTGGAGGAAGTCACCCTCAAATTTAACCCACAACTCAATGCCACCGTCGCTGGACTACGAGATATTAAGCTTGGTATTGACAACGTTACCAACAACAGTATCACTGGTAATTTTGGTAATGGAACAACTGCAAGTGTTTCCCTGACAGATTCTACACTGAATACACTCACCATTCAAGGTGATAAAGTCGCTACCATTAACCTTGATCTGGAAAGTGAGTTTACAGATGGGGTTAATAGAATTACGACCCTAAATATTCCAATTCTATCTTCTACTGCTACCGGAAGAACACTGAATATTACTGGAGATGCCGGACTAGCTGGCACAAACATTAATGATCCCAACAGTTCTACAAGGGTAGCTTTAAACTTAAATACTTCAAATCCTGATGCAGTAACAACTGTAAATGCGAAAGAAAACACTGGTGGTGTGAAATTGTCCTTTACGGATCAAGGTAAGGTTAATTTCACAGGCGGTAAGGGTAATGATAGTGTTGGGTTTGCATTCGAACAATTTGACGATAAAAGTATAGTTGACGGTGGTGATGGCAAGGATACGTTGCGACTAACTGATTTTGCTAACCTTACTGACATTGATGCTACTACAGCCGCAGCAGTTACTGCTATCAACAGTGTTAAAAACGTTGAAGTCTTAGGCTTTGAAACTCCCACCATAGTCACAGTGGATGCAACTAAGATTACTGCTGTTAAAGAGTATGATTTCCTAGCCAATACTGTCAATCTCAGCGGCGCTACAGGTAACAAACTCACCTTGAATAAGACTGCAGATAACGATGTTGATTTAAGATTGACAGGAAAGGGTCAAAGTGCCGATTTAACATTGAAAGGAAAAGTTCAAACCCTGAATCTAATATCTAACAAGGGTAGTGACACTGGGACTGAGAAAAATGAGATCACCAACCTGACCACAGATTTTGCTGGATTGGCCGGTCTTCCTAATGGTGTTCCTAATGTTGCTGCATTAACAGTTAATGTCACAGGTAACAAAGAACTGAAAATCGCCTCCCCCATCCTCCCAAGCAACGCAGTCCAAGGTGTTACTATTGATGCAAATAATCCAAACAACGCATTTGCGGCAAAACTAGAGGCTACTGGTACTGATCAAGACGACATCTTCAGAGGTGGTACTGTTGATAACATCTTTAATGGACGTAGTGGTAATAACACCTTCACTGCTGGTGCCGGCAAGAATAACTTTACAGGTGGTAAGGATAAGGACACCTTTATCTTTGCCTTTGCCAATTTTGACGCTGATGATAAAGTTGATGGCGGTGACGGCATAGATACGGTGAGATTTACTGGTGCTGACATTGACATTAGTGTAGCCGCCGCAGTTACTAACATCAATGCTTTTAAAGGCGTTGAGGTCTTAGGCTTTGGACAACCAGGCAATGCAGTAAATCCAGTCAATGCAGTAGTAAATAATGTCACAGTAGATGCAACTAAGATTACTGCTGTTAAAGAGTATGATTTCCTAGCCAATACTGTCACTCTCAGTGGTGCAACGGAAAGTAATAAGTTCACTGTATTGACCAACGGTAGTACTCTGAATCTTAGGGGGGTAGCACAGAAAGTTGATTTGACATTAAAGGGTGCAGCAGTTACAAACCTAACTTTACAATCCAGTAAAGGAATTGCTGATCCTGTTCTAGCCAATACAGTAACTCAACTCAAAGCGGATGGTAACCTGACTTTAACAATTCAGAATGCCGGTAATAACCAAGATAGAGATCTCGTACTGGCTGCCCCGACCATCACGGAAGGTTCAGTCTTTAATCTTAATGCAACTGCCTTTACTGCCAAGTTAACTGCTACTGGCGGTGCTGGTAATGACAGCTTAACAGGTGGTGATGGTAGTGACAGCTTAACAGGTGGTGCTGGTAATGACAGCTTAACAGGTGGTGCTGGTAGTGACAGCTTAACAGGTGGTGCTGGTAATGACAGCTTAACAGGTGGTGGTGGTAATGACAGCTTAACAGGTGGTGATGGTAGTGACATCTTCAGCTATGCCGCATTGACCGATTCTAATGCAGCTATTTTGACAGGTGCAATAACCTTCGATACTATCACTGACTTCAACAAAGGACAGGATAAAATCAGCGTTGTTGGACTAGGATTTAATGCTGCTATTGATTTATTTAATGCACAAGCAGCAGTTAACGCAACAAATGCAACAGAAATTAACAATGCGGTTTTAAACGCTGCTGCTGGTGTAATTGGTGTGAATAGATTAGGTACTTTTGTTTTAGGAGGTAACACATATATCCTTGGTAATGACAATAATGCTCTAATTACTGGAGGAAATGACCTACTGGTTAAACTTACTGGTGATTTCAGTGGTACCTCAATTCTGGCTACTACAGACTTCATATATGCCTAATTGCAGGCTATAGAGTGGTTGAATTGAATACAATGACCACTATCATGCAAAGGATATCTTTTTCATAATTTTCTGTAGGGGCATAATAATTTTATGCCCTTTTTTGTTTTGATACAGCTTTTGCTGAATTATTAATAGAAATTTTGGTAAAATTACCCTTAAGTAAAAATGATTTATAATTTGTTGAATGTTTAAAGTTATTATTGATGTTACTCCAATTGATTCTCAGCCCAGTGGTGTGGGTTTATATGTTTTTAATTTAGTAGAAGCTTTGTCTAAATTAGAATATACAGAATCTTTTGAATTAGGACTAGCTTATCAACCTGGATTAAAAAATTGGTTAAAAGGAAAATTAGATTTCCCAGATAATCTTCAGCTTTATCCAAATATTTATCAAATTCCTATACCTGTTCGTCTTTCTAATCTTTTCTTAGATTATTTACCTCAAATTTTTCCTCATTATCTTCAACCAATTTTAGGAAAACCTAATGTTTTTCATGGAACTAATTATACCGTTTATCCTTATAAAAATATTCAGAAAGTTATTACTATTTATGATTTAAGTTTTATTCGATATCCAGAATATACTAATTCTGTGGTACAACAATATACAAAAAGATTAATTAAATGCCTTGAATGGACAGATTTAATTATTACTATTTCCGAAAGTTCTAAAGAAGATATTATTAATTATTTGAAAGTTCCAGCAGAGAAAATTTTTGTTACGCCCCTTGCTAGTCAATATAATGCTAACTTTTTATCTAGTTTGGATTTAGATAAGGAAGTTGATAATATAAATTATGATTTCTCTAAACCTTATCTTTTATTTGTTAGTACCATAGAACCCAGAAAAAATATTAATGCTATAGTATCAGCATTTAATTTTTTAAAACAGAAATATAAAGTAGAACATCAATTAGTATTAATTGGTAAAAAAGGCTGGAATTATGAACCAATATTTACAGCTATTCAAAACTCTCCCTGCAAAGATGAAATACATCATCTTGACTACTTATCTAATGAATTAGTAGCATTATTTTATTCAAAAGCCGACGTTTTCCTGTATCCTTCCCACTATGAAGGATTTGGTTTACCTGTATTAGAAGCCATGAAGTTAGGTACTCCTGTCATTACCTCTAATACTTCTTCCATTCCCGAAGTTACAGGAAATGCAGCTATACTAATTGATCCTAATGATTATATGCAATTAGCTGAAGCTATTCTGCAAGTAATTAGCGATTCTCAGCTACGACAAAACTTGATTAATAAAGGAAAAATAAGAGCAGATTTATTTTCCTGGGAAAGAACAGCAAAAGAAACTTTAAAAGCTTATAAAAGTATTATTTAATAAATATGGTAGATTCTAATCAATTAATCATTAACTTATCCATTCTCTTCTCTCAACCAACAGGGATAAGCAACTATGCTAAAAATCTTTTCCCTTATTTAAAATCTCTCAATCCTACACTCTTAACAGCGCAGAATTATCCTGATTTTAACTGCTATCCAGTTCCAAATAATCTTACTCCTGCGGACGGTACAAAAGGACATTTACGCCGTTTATTGTGGACACAATTCCAACTACCAAAAATATATCAAAACCTCAAATCGCAACTTT
This sequence comes from Anabaena sp. AL09, assembly GCF_001672255.1. Classification (NCBI taxonomy): domain Bacteria; kingdom Bacillati; phylum Cyanobacteriota; class Cyanophyceae; order Nostocales; family Nostocaceae; genus Anabaena; species Anabaena sp. AL09. The sequence goes on along the minus strand of NZ_LJOQ01000038.1, from coordinate 29,474 downwards.
TATTTTCCCCCATTCCCGAAGCACCTTTATATACTAACTGTCGTTTTATTGTCACAGCCTTTGATATGATACCCTTGCGGTTTCCTAACCGCTTCTCACCATTAACCACATACCATAAATACTATACTCCTGAAGTTTTTAAACAAGCAGAACATATTATTTGTATATCAGAATCAACAGCCAATGATATTATCCAATTTTACCAGATTCCTAGTCATAAAATAACACCAATTCTCTTAGCAGGAGATAGCTCACATTTCCAATTCCTCAACCTCCCCACCCGCAATTACTTCCTATATGTTGGTCGTCAAGACCCTTACAAAAACCTGCAAAGATTAATTACCGCTTTTTCCGCATTACCTCACAGAAATGACTATGAACTATGGTTAGCGGGACCCTATGATCAACGTTACTCCCCATTATTAGAAATACAAACTCAAGAATTAGGAATAAGTCATCTAGTTAAATTCCTTAACTATGTCTCCTATGACGAATTACCAATAATTATTAATCAAGCAATTGCATTAGTTTTCCCCAGTTTGTGGGAAGGATTTGGTTTACCAGTTTTAGAAGCAATGGCTTGTGGTACTCCCGTTATTACCTCTAATATTTCCTCCCTTCCAGAAGTTGCAGGAGATGCTGCTATTTTAATTAATCCCTATAATCCAGGGGAAATCACCGCAGCAATGACAACAATTATTAATGATTCAGAAACCAGAAAACAACTTTCAGAAAAAGGTCTAAAAAGAGCAAATCAATTTAGTTGGGAAAAAACTGGACTTGCTACAGTTGAAGTTTTAAAACAATATCTTTGAGTATAACTACAATTGGTGTACATCCTGATTCTATTGCAAGAGATAAAATCCCCGACTTCTTATAGTAGTCAGATATATTGTTGTTCATAACCAATTTAAGATTGCTATATGATAGAATAGAAGAAATATTGACTAGTGTAACAAAGGAGAAACCCATGAACACCTCCATAGAACTTCCCAGCGGTAAAATCCTCAACATCACCCGATTTATTGCCCTAATTCCCAATAACAATAATATTGATAGTGATTATCAACTAATTTTAGAAGGATATCCTCATCCCATCAACTTAGAATCATCAGATGCTCAAAATCTGAAAATAATTTTGCAATCAAAACTAGATCAAAATACCCCAATTAGCACCCATAAATCAACATGGAATCAACAAGAACAACTCCAAAAAAATCAAAAGGCAATGGCAATTTTAGCACAACAAATCCAGGAATATCAGAATATTTCTGATGAAGAATCTAGGGAAAGACAAGAAATCTTTGAAAACCTCAAAAAAAGAATGGATGCTGAAAGACCACAAGGACAAAAATTATATTCAGAAGTATGATAGTATTTATTGACTCTAGTGTATTGGGAATTATTGCCAATCCTAATAAAATCGGTGAACCAAGTAAATGTAGAGAATGGCTTTACAAATTGCTTTCACAAGGTGTGTATATCTGCTCCTCTGAAATTTGTGATTTTGAGATTAGAAGAAATCTAATTCTAGAATATCAGAAAAAACCTCACTTAAATAGTATTCAGAATTTAGATAAACTCCAAGAAATAATCTCGTTTTTACCTATAGACTGGGAATTATTAAAAGAAGCATCTACACTTTGGGCTTCTGCTCGTAGTCAAGGAATACCAACAGCAGATAATAAAAGTTTGGATATTGATATTATTATCTGTAGTCATTGGCAAAAGCTTAAAGAAGAGTTTCCTGGTCGCTATATTGTGATAGCAACTACAAATGTCAAACATTTAAGTCGCTTTGCTGAGGCAAAAAACTGGATGGATATTCAATTTTAAAACTATTATACAATACTAAAATCAAGAAAATTCTTACTTGAGATCAAAAAAATGAGAATTACATCAAAAGGACAAGTAACTATTCCCGTAGAAATACGTGAACAATTAGGACTTACACCCAACACAGAAGTAGAATTTGAAGTTATCGGAGATGCAGTTTACGTAAAAAAAACCAAAGCGAAATCCACCTCTGGTAAAACTCTCATAGAAATGATGCGAGGTAAAGCTACAGTCAAAATGACCACCGATGAAATAATGGCATTAACGAGACAAGACTAATGAAAGAAATACTCGTTGATAGCAATATAATCTTGGATATTGTCACAGAAGATCCAAATTGGTTTGATTGGTCAGCTAATAAGTTAACTGAATATGCTGAAAAGACAAAACTTAACATTAATCCCATTATCTATGCCGAAGTCTCAATTGGTTTTCAAAAGATAGAAGAACTAGAAGCCATATTACCTATCAAATTTTTTCACCGTTTAGATTTACCTTGGGAAGCAGCATTTTTAGCGGGAAAATGCTTTTTGACACTCTCAGGTCTAAAGACACTGAGATTCTTTAATCAATGAGCCAACTTACAATTGCTGGATTACTCCAACAAAAACAGAGGTCGA
>NZ_LJOQ01000038.1:0-27012 GCF_001672255.1 Anabaena sp. AL09 | reverse complement strand
TAAACTGCAATACTGTTAGGTATGACTACGCACTCAACCAAATTAGTTAAGTTTTTACGTTGTTTAGTTATACTTAAATTATGGAACTTTTAAAAGTATATCACACCTACTGTTACTAGTCAACGAGTTAGGCTAAATATTTTCGCCCGTGTCGCTTATATCTCAGCACGCTTTGTGACTGAGCTTTACGCTTACCGAGTAATCTTGTAAAATATCGTCAACAAGGTGGAACTAAAAAATCTCCGTTACCTGATTTCTACATAGGCGCTCATGCGGCAATTATGGATATGATGCTTTTAACCAGAGATGTGAATCGTTACCGCACTTATTTCCCTAGCTTAGAACTTTATAGTTCCAGAATTTTAATAGACATCTCCATGTTTTCGGGCGCAATTATGAGTAAAGACGTTCTATAGAACGCCTCTACCTTGTCCTCAGATGTCTATTGATGAAATCCTAAACATCAATCTCACTCAATTCACGAGTGATATGATCAAAAGGCTCATCCACAAAAGCAGTATTAGCAATACCAGCAGCCGCTACCTGTTCCTTAACAATACCCTTCATTATCTGGATACCCTGAACAGTTGAACCAATGGGTACACCCAAGGAATTGTAAGTTTCCCTGAGTCCTTGTAATACACGCTCATCCAGAACATTCATATTACCAGCCACTAGCGCATAGGTAGCGTAGCGGAGGTAATAGTCCATATCCCGCAAACAAGCGGCAAAACGACGGGTTGTATAAGCATTGCCACCAGGACGAATCAATTCTGGTAGTTCTTCAAATAACTTTGCCCCAGCTTGTTTGACAATTGCGGCAGCATTGGCATTAATCGCTGCTGCGGCTTGAACTCTAGCTGTTCCACTATCAAAGTAGGATTTGAGGGTATCAATGGCATTCCGGTCAAAATAACGCCCGGTTACGTCATAATTCTTAATTAAAGTTGTAACGGCATCACGCATTCTTTTTTCTCCCAATCATTAGTTATCTATGATTTGATATTAATTTGGTTGCCATGAAGCACCAACAAGATTCCGTGCCAATTCATATAAAATAGACACTGGCACAAAAACTATCCATCTGCTATCTAAGGATTTTATGCCAAAGTTGACCCCTGATGATGAATTTTCTAGTTTTGTACAGATTAAGTAAGAAAGAAAGAAAGGTTAACATAACCTGTAATCCAGACAATCTGTAACAAACATGACAAAATCATGTCAAGTTAACTATTTACGATATTCCAGGTGGTGTGTGACAACTTGGGTTAACGTAATATTATGAGAATGCTTGGGCAGACTCTGGGTTTATATTAGGTAATTGGCTACATCAGGAGTAAAGTAAAAATGACAACCCCAAAAGAAATCTTGAAGAAGATTCAAGACGAAAAAATTCAGATGATTGATCTGAAATTCATTGATACACTGGGAACTTGGCAACATTTGACCATGTACCAAGACCAGATTGATGAAAGTTCATTCTCTGACGGTGTACCTTTCGACGGTTCTAGTATTCGGGGTTGGAAAGGTATCGAAGAATCTGACATGACCATGGTGCTTGATCCTAACACCGCTTGGATTGACCCATTCATGAAAGAGCCAACTCTCAGTATCATTTGTAGTATTAAAGAACCCCGCACAGGCCAATGGTACAACCGTTGTCCTCGCGTTATTGCCCAAAAAGCGATAGATTATCTAGCTTCCACCGGACTTGGTGACACAGCTTTCTTTGGTCCTGAAGCTGAATTTTTCATTTTTGATGATGTCCGCTACGACCAAACCACCAACTCCGGTTACTACTACGTTGATTCTGTAGAAGGTCGTTGGAACACTGGTAGAGAAGAAGGACCTAACCTGGGTTACAAAACCCGCGTCAAAGAAGGTTATTTCCCAGTTCCTCCCACTGACAGCTTTCAAGATATGCGGACAGAAATGCTGCTAACAATGAAAGATTGTGGCGTACCCATTGAAAAGCAACACCATGAAGTTGCGACTGGTGGTCAGTGCGAACTTGGTTTCAAATTTGGTAAGTTGATTGAAGCCGCTGATTGGTTGATGACTTACAAGTATGTGATCAAAAACGTGGCTAGAAAGTATGGCAAAACCGTCACCTTCATGCCAAAACCCATTTTTGGCGATAACGGTTCTGGTATGCACTGTCACCAATCTATCTGGAAAAATGGTCAGCCCCTATTTGCAGGTGACAAGTACGCTGGTATGAGCGAAATGGGACTTTACTACATTGGTGGTATTCTCAAACACGCTCCAGCATTGTTGGCAATCACCAACCCCACTACCAATTCTTACAAACGCCTTGTACCTGGTTATGAAGCACCTGTAAACTTGGCTTATTCCCAAGGTAATCGTTCTGCTTCTGTGCGGATTCCTCTTTCTGGAGACAACCCCAAAGCCAAGCGTTTAGAATTCCGTTGTCCAGACGCTACTTCTAACCCTTACTTGGCTTTTGCGGCTATGCTTTGTGCTGGGATTGATGGTATCAAAAACAAAATTCATCCTGGTGAACCCTTAGATAAAAATATCTATGAACTTTCACCAGAAGAATTGTCTAAGATTCCTTCTACTCCTGGTTCTTTAGAATTGGCTTTGGAAGCTTTGGAAAATGATCATGCTTTCTTGACTGAAACTGGCGTTTTCTCTGAAGACTTTATCCAAAATTGGATTGATTACAAAGTTGCTAACGAAGTTAAGCAAATGCAATTGCGTCCACATCCTTATGAATTCTTCTTGTATTACGATTGCTAATTGCAATAATTACTAACGTACAACTAGTGAATTTTTTAGCCACCCTCTGGGGTGGCTTTCTTTTTCACTTAACTCATCGTCGCTTGGCTACGTCCATAAAGCGTTTGGGTAGCGGGGTCCATTTTTCCTTGAATGGGATTCCAGTAGTGAGATATTTCTTCATGCAAACCAAGTTCTTGTGCAGCACGCATTAACATGGATTGTTGACGATTCTTAGCTTGCTGATGTTGACGTACCATTAGTTGACGGGCTTTTTCTTGAATAGACATAACACTACCTCCCTGTATTTATTTACTAAGGAATAATTTACTATCCCCTGCGATCTGATGATAACACAAAAATCTGTAGCGTAAACTACAGAATCTTAAATGAATAGGATTGATATGATTATATCTCCTCTATCCTGCTTGCATCTTCGATGAGAACATAAAAATCTGTAGCGTAAACTACAAAATGATATTTTTGTTATAAAACTTCATGAAATTGGTCAGTTGTCAGTTGTTAGTTGTCAGTTGCAAAAGAATATTTTTCTCCCCAACTCCCCCAACTCCCCCAACTCCCCCAACTCCCCCAACTCCCCCAACTCCCCCAACTCCTCCACTATGGATAAATCAAAATCTTATAAGTTTCCGCCGTGGGGGCGATCGCTTGGTCTACGGCTTGTGATAAATTTTGGAGGGGATAGCGATCGCTAATTAAGGCTTTCACATCAATGCGGCGATTAAATACGATGTCCGCAGATAGGCTTTGCAGGCGGTAGGATGAGCTATAACTGCCCATTAAATCTATTTCCCGACGGTAGAGAGTATTGGGGTTAATGGGGATTGTCAACTCGTCTGGGAACTCCGCAAAGAAGAGAATTTTTCCACCTTTGCGAGTGCAGTCTAAAGCTTGGAAAAATGCTTTGTCACTGGGAACAGCTAACAAGGTGACATCAACACCCATTCCCCCAGTTAAAGCTTGAATTTTGGTAGATAAATCAGCGTCACGGGCATCAAAAGCTGCTTCTGCGCCTACTTCTAGAGCTTTTTCAATTCTAGATGGTAAGAGGTCGGTAGCGATCGCTTTCGCTCCAAAATACTTCACCAACATCATAAACATTAACCCAATTGGACCAGCCCCAGTTACTAATACAGTTTGTCCCGGTGCAATTTGAGCTTTTTTCACCGCTTTTAAACAGCAATTAGTCGGTTCAACAAAACTCGCCTCCTCAAAACTGATATCATCAGGAATGGGAATTAAGCCACCATTTTCGACAATGTGACCTGGAACTTTCACATACTCCGCAAAACCGCCACCACTGGCGTTAAAACCTGCGGTAGTCGAGATATTTTTATAAACATCGCACATCGAGAAATTATCATTCAAGCAGTAAGCGCAACGCATACATGGTATATGGTGCATCACCGCTACCCGTTGTCCTACTGTCCAGCCTTTTACCTGTGAACCAACAGCCGCAATAGTTCCAGCGGTTTCATGTCCAAATATGCGTGGCGGTTCATACAAAGGATAACGAATCTTTTTAATATCGGACTGACACAAACCCACAACCCGCACCTGCACCAGCACTTCATCTGCGTCTAGGGTAGGAACTGGGATTTCCTCGTAGGATAATTGATTTACGCCTCTAAATACTTGTGCTTTCACGTTGGTTTTCCACTATTCAACGTTACTAGATTTAACATTTTGTGGTCAACTTTAGGTTATGGAAGTATGGATTTTTTCAACAAATCCTGGTATTTGGTTATTTAATTTATCTAGTAATTGAATCAAAGTTAAAGGAGTTCTTTTATATTTTTGAGATTGTGTGAGTAAAATTTTAACCATTGTTTGAGTGTATTCTTCAAATAGTTCACCGAGAAAATTTACTCATTCCTCATAATCATACAGTCCCGCTTCTTCAGTTACTTCAATAAGTTCCTGTAGGCATTTTTTCCGGTTTATATCACGTTGTTCTTTATATTTCATTAAATCATCAAACCGGACACGCCGATGTGTTCCCACTCTAATACAAGGAATTTCACCTTGATCTAATAACTTAATCAGGTAAGGACGGGAAACTTTGAGAAGGTCTGCGGCTTTTTGTGTTGTTAATTCTTTATCCTGAATGACTACAGATATTACCTTACCTAATGCTAGTGCATGAACAGTCTGATATAATACCTGATAAGCTGATTCGGGAATGGGAATTTCTTGACCGTCTACTCCTACTAATTTTGGTTGAGCGCCTTCAGAGGATGTTTTAAAAGTTTTTAATGTGTAAACAGACCCCTCTCCAAACCTCTCCCCTACCAGGGGTAAAACCCCCATTCCCTTGTAGGGAAGGGGGGGAGGGGGGTTAGGTTTTTGGAGATTATGGGTTTCATATAATACTTTTCAAACAACCTCTCAAGCTGGAGTATACTTTCAAGATGCTTGATAGATGATTTTTCCGGTTCTTGAGCCATAACTGACTCTAAAGGAGGGTTTTGCTCAGTGATAGTCTTCATAGTGAATACATATTTGATATCCATATCATATATTTTATATCCTCTAAACGCAATATCCGCAACAGAAATCAAATAAAACATACTTTGTGAAACGTTGTGACAAAGCAATAGATTTTGGACAAGTTTATTTTTTGTACATTTTTATTGAGAAGCTAGATAAAATCTTGTAAATTCTCATCACAATTTGACATATCTGTAAACAAAAATACAGTTTAACAAATGATTTGTATGGGAGAATATAGGTAAAGAAATAATTATTTTCACCTAAAATATAACTGCAATTTTCAACCAAAATATACATCACCATAATAATGGCAAAATGCCGTTATTTTCTATTTAAAATGAGATATCATCAAAATAATTGGCAATAATACATCTTCCCTACTTGTGAATTTCCAGGTTAAATATAATTACTAATTGCCGTAGTCAAATCTAGGTTTATCTATATATTTTATCATGCAGATGCACCATATAGATTATGATCTGCTGTCTAAATCCCGATTGTTCAAATCCTCAAAATCCAAATAATCATCAAATTTGTCAAACTTGTCACACTCCGTTAGTGCCACTTTTGAGAAATCGGTTTCGTGTACTCCGTGTTCTTTCTGATGAAGGTGGATTTGGCAGAACTTATATATCAGAAGATATTGATAAATTAAATGAATTATGTGTAGTTAAACAACTAGCACCAAAATTTCAAGGTACTTGGTCACAAAAAAAAGCAATTCAGCTATTCTCAGAAGAAGCAAGACGACTTCAAGAATTAGGAGAACATCCCCAAATTCCCACATTAATAGCTTATTTTGAACAAGATAATTGTTTATATTTAGTACAACAATTTATTGATGGTCAAAATTTATTTAATGAATTAAAGTCTCGAAGAATTTATAAAGATTGGGATATTCAATCTATTTTATTAGATTTATTACCAATTATCAAATTTGTGCATCAACATGGAGTAATTCATCGTGATATTAAACCAGAAAATATTATTCGTCGAAAATCTGATGGGAGATTAACACTTATTGATTTTGGTTCTTCTAAACAGTTAACTGCACAAGTACAGCGAAAAAATGGTACTTCTATCGGTTCCCATGGTTATTCTCCCATTGAACAAATTAGAGATGGAAAAGCCTATCCCGCAAGTGATTTATTTGGTTTGGGTGCTACTTGTTTTCATCTATTAACAGGAATTTCTCCTTTTCAATTATGGATGGAATATGGTTATGCTTGGGTAGAAAATTGGCGACATTATTTACGTTTTTCTTTGAGTTTAGAATTAGTAGAAATTATAGATAAGCTACTACAAAAAGAAATACAGGATCGTTATCAATCTGCTGATGAAGTAATTAGAGATTTGATGAAAAAGCATACTCATATTCTACCAGCAGCGAATCATACAATTATAGAATCACCTAGAAAAAATTCTCACCCACATTCATCAAAATATATTTGGGTTAGAAATTTAATTTTCATCTTGGGGATAATTGTTTTTTTGGGATTAGCAGAATCTGGTTATCGAGAATTTCGCAAGTTAAAAACTAATTTTTCTTTTGGTTGGAGTCAACCTCGCAATAGTCCACCAATATCTGAAATATCAGCAAAAAAATTATCTTTAGTCAATACTTTTTCTGGACATAAAAGCAAAGTTTTGTCAGTGGTTATGAGTCCAAATGGTAAACTGATTATCAGTAGTGGTGATTGCGAGAAAAGTAGTAATAGTCAATGTCATAATATTAAATTATGGGATGTCATAACAGGTAAAGAAATTACCAGTCTCCAGGGACATTCCCAAAATGTTAATGCAGTAGCTATAACTGCTAATGGGAAAACTTTAGTTAGTGGTAGTGATGATAAAACTATTAAAATTTGGAATTTACAAACAAATCAATTAATTCACACCTTAAAAAGTCATACTGATGCGATTCATAGTTTAGCTATTAGTGGTGATAGTAAAACTTTAGTTAGTGCTAGTGATGATAAAACTATCAAAATTTGGAATTTAACAACAGGTAAGCTAATTCGTACTTTAATTGGTCATAAATATTGGGTACGTTCTGTAGATATTAGTCCTGATGGTGTCACCTTAGCAAGTGGTAGTTTTGATAAAACTATTAAACTATGGAATATTAATCAAGAAGAACCGATTCAGACTTTAAGTACCAGTTCACAAACAGTCATAGCTGTGGCTTTTAGTCCTAATGGTAAAATTTTAGCAAGTTCCAGCCGCGACCGCACAATTAAATTATGGAATCTACAAACCCTAAAAGAAATTCGGACTCTCATGGTAGAAGATAATAGTGTTAATACTATTGCTTTTAGTCCTGATGGTAAAATTTTAGCAAGTGCTGGACGAAATATTTCTGGAGAACAAATCTATCACACCATTAAACTCTGGAACGTGGCTACAGGAGAGGAAATGCTAACATTGACGGGACATAGTAATGCTGTTATCTCCCTTGCTTTTAGTGCTGACGGGAAGTTTTTAGTTAGTGGTGGTGAAGATAATTTAATTAAAATTTGGCAGATTCCAGTCAATAATGACGAAAATTTTTCCCGTCGAGGTTTGGTACTTGATAAAACTAAATTTCGGTAAGTAGGTGAACGGAAAAAACCAAACTCTGTAAAGAAACGTAAAATCGCTGAAAACTTCTTTACTCTTGCCTCCAGCCTAGTGCTATAACGACAATTTTCAAGGCCAACCCAAAAAAGATTGTCGTCAACAGATAAACTCACTTATAGAGATAAATACTGGACGCTGATATCAAACCAGAGGCGGAAGGTAATTGAGCAGTAAACGTGATATAGATAATTGTGAGCAAAATTATGGCAGACTGGCAAATAATTACTGGTGGTGTGACAGCAGCACGGGGGTATAAAGCTTCGGGAATTACAGCAGGACTGAAAGCTTCGGGATTACCGGATTTAGCTTTAATTGTATCAGACGTGGAAGCGATCGCCGCAGGTGTATTCACCACTAGCCAAGTTAAAGCAGCCTGTGTAGATTACTGTCGTCAAGTATTACAAGGGAAACATAGCGCTAGAGCCATTCTTTGTAATGCGGGACAAGCTAACGCCGCAACAGGTGAACAAGGGATTAAAGATGCTCAAGAAAGTGCAGATTTACTAGGTCAAAAATTAGGTATTAACCCAGAATCCATTTTATTAGCTTCCACTGGCGTAATTGGTCAACGGATTAAAATGGATATTTTGCGGGGTGGTATCCCTAAAGTAGTTGCAGAACTATCAGAAACAGGTTCAGACGCAGCCGCAGGAGCAATTGTCACCACAGATTTAGTGACAAAATCCATAGCTTTAGAAACCATTATCCATGACCGTCCAGTGCGAATTGGTGGAATTGCGAAAGGTTCAGGCATGATTCACCCCAACATGGCGACAATGTTAGCCTTTGTTACCTGTGATGCAGCAGTCTCTTCTACGCTTTGGCAACAAATGTTAACCAGAGCAGCGGATAGAAGCTTCAATTCTATCACAGTTGACGGTGACACAAGTACAAATGATTGTTTAATTGCTTTAGCAAATGGTCAATCTCGCACCCCAGCAATTACCGAAATGGGAGCAGAGGCCCAGAAGCTAGAAGCCATGTTAACTTATGTGTGTCAGTATTTAGCGAAAGCGATCGCTCGTGATGGCGAAGGTGCAACTTGTTTAATAGAAGTCCAAGTCACTGGCGCTCACGATGAATTATCAGCCCGCCAAATCGCCAAAACCATTGCCGGGTCATCTTTAGTCAAAGCTGCCATTTTCGGTCATGATCCCAATTGGGGACGGATTGCTGCTGCTGCTGGACGGGCTGGAGTCCCCTTTGAACAAGAAAACCTCTCCGTTAAATTAGGGGATATTTTACTATTTGAAAATGGTCAACCTTTACCTTTTGATAAAGCCGCAGCTAGTGCATATTTAAAAGCAGCCGCTCATGGTGAATATCTGCAATCAGACACGGTGTTAATTTCCGTCGGTGTCGGTAATGGTCATGGAACAGGTCAGGCTTGGGGTTGTGACTTGAGTTATGATTATGTGAAAATTAACGCTGAGTATACAACTTAAAAAATCGGCGTTGCTGCTTAACTTTTAGTTGCAACGCCAATAGTTCTTAATCTGAGTTGAGGTTTGACAATGCCGCTATAATATTTTTATTATCAGCAACACTCAACACCCATGATTCAAACTTTATCTAAAGTTACTACCTTTGAAGAATTTGTCGCGGGGCTTCCTGACAATTCCGGGGTACGTTACGAACTACATAATGGGAATATCATTGAAATGGCACAACCAGTAGGAGAACACGAAGAATCAAAAGGGTTTTTAACGATCAAGCTGAGTGGTATAATTGATCGGTTAGACCTGCCCTATTTGATTCCCAACCAAGTTATAGTTAGACCAGAAGGTAAAGATTCTGGTTATTTTCCAGATGTGTTGGTGCTAAATCGTGAAAATCTGGTAAACGAAAAATTATGGAAAAAAGAATCTATCTTGAGTAATGGTGCATCTATACCTTTGGTGATTGAAGTTGTCTCAACTAATTGGCGTGATGATTATCATTTAAAATATGCTGATTATGAAGAAATGGGAATCCCTGAATATTGGATTGTAGATTATGCAGCTTTAGGTGGCAGGAATTTTATTGGTAATCCTAAACAACCGACAATCTCTGTTTGTAATTTGGTTGATGAAGAATATCAAATTAGTAAGTTTAGAGATCATGAACGGATTATTTCCCAAACTTTTCCTGAATTAAATATTACAGCAAATCAAATTTTTCAAGCTTCTTTATAAGAAAATCATAAATTATGAATAAATTTTTCCGTCACATAAGTAGGTTGGCGTTGAAAATTGTCGTTATAGCAAGGCAATAGGCAAGAGTAAAGAAGTTTTCAGCGATTTTACGTTTCTTTACACAGTTTGGTTTTATTGTGTTTACCTACTTAGATTGATTATTGGGTAAGAAAACTTCCGTTAAGTCGCACGGGTTACATACCATAAATTAACTTATTTGTCAACAGTACATTTTTCTCCCAGTCAACTTCCATAATTTCTTGGCTAATTTTTGTCTAAATCTCTCTCAAAAATTGCTGCTAATTTATGAAGTTTTGTATTATTTCTAGATATTGATTTCTGAAACGACTATAAATAAAGGGTTTTGAGGATCATATTGTCAGACAGATATAAAATAAATCTTCATGATTATAGCAAATCGCCGAAAGTATTGCAAGCTCGTTGCTAAATAAAAATAATTCTCAATTAATTATTAAGAAAATCTAAACTTGAATTGTGATGAGTTATGAATATTAAAAGTATTATTATATTTTTATAAGTTTTAATTATGATTTATTCCTAAAATAGCTTTAGCAGACTTTGATATCTATATCATGTAACACCAAAAATCAATAACTGGAAATTTTAGTCTCTGGGACTCTGCGCCTCTGCGTGAGGTAAAATTGTACTCGTGACATTCGTAAATTTCCAATCAAAGGTGTATTTTATGCGGTTACGCTCAATGCAGTTAATTTTTATAGCAGGACTAATGGGGTTACTTTCCTGGATATGGACACCCACAGCCTTAGCATTAACACAGATTAAACTATCTAATATTTCCTACCACGAATGTCCATCAGAACTCACAAGCGGAGTAGTGGGTAGTAGCGGTTCAAATTCTGCTAGTTGCTTCATAGTTACAGGTAAAGCGGAAAATAGCACCCGTAAAACTGTCTATGATGCGGATATTTTTGGGCGCATATATGATGCTAACGGTGATTCAACCTTACAAAATCGCACCCGTCTGGGTTTAATTGCCGAAGTCCCTCCCGGAGTTAGCGATTTTGAATTTAGAATCACTGTCCCCAGTAATCAACCTTTACCATTACAACTTAAACAATTTAAAGCTGCTGGATTTAGCGGACAAGTGAGAAGATAAGAGTGTAGAGACGTTCCTGGGAACGTCCTTACATTGAAAATCGTAATTTGGGGCTTAAAACCCTTGTACCAAGGTGGCGCGAGCTAAACTATCTAAAACACCACCAACTATGTTCAATGCCAAAAATGCCAGGATAGGGGAGAAATCCATACCACCCAAGGGGGGAATTATGGAACGAAATAGATTGAGGTAGGGATCACTAATTTGGCTTAAAGCCGCAAATGGTTGACTAGACCAGTCAACCGTAGGGAACCAAGTCAACAAGACTCGAATAATCAGCAAATAGCTGTAAAGGGAGACAAAGGTAGCTAGGGTTGTAATTAGTAAATTCATGGGTAACTTTCCTGTTAAATGTCAAACATAGATTCATGATTGATTTTAATTTAGCTCACGGCGCATTGTGTAGCTAATCAATATAACTAAGGGAAAGCTTAAGAATGCTCATTAACTTCCTGGGATGAGTTGCTGTTGACATTACCTAATTGCTTCCGCACATCATCAATTGTGGCATTAAGTTGGGCAATTTTATCTTCGAGCGATCGCCTGGTTGCTTCTATTTCCAAACTTTCATGAGCAGAAGCTCTCATTTGCCGTTTTTTAGCCCCTGTTTGGCTATCATTGTCCCCAGTAGTTAAACCGTCATTTTCTTCATCTGCAAATTTAGCATCTAAGCGCGAAGTAATCACTGCCCCTAAAACACCACCAACTACACCCCCAATCAATGAACCCAGTAGCAAACCACTAGCAAAACCATCTTGTTGACTCATATTTTTTACCGTCTTCTCGAAAATAAGCAACTTTGACAATACTTTAGCTATTTTCCGGCCTTAACGGCATCCTAGCTCAAGTCCCAAAAATGCGATCGCCTGCATCACCCAACCCTGGTACAATATACCCATGATCATCAAGCGTTTCATCAATAGTAGCGGTGTAAAGGATTAAGCCAGGATAGACAGCAGCCAATTTTTTTAACGCTGGGGGAGCAACAACTACAGATATAATCCGAATTAACGCCGGATCAACACCTCTTTGGGTCAATTCCGCCATTGCTGCCATTATAGAGCCTCCAGTAGCTAACATCGGCTCAGTAATTAACACCCGCGTTTCGGGGGCAAATTTTTCAGGTAATTTATTTAAATAACAAGTAGGTTCTAAAGTTTCTTCATTTCGCACCAAGCCAAAATGGTAAATTGATGCCAAAGGCAGTACACCCTGCGCTCCCTCTAACAAGCCTAAACCAGCCCGTAAAATCGGCACAACAGCCACAGGTATGTGAGGATTAATAAAAGTTGCTGAACAGGTAGTCAGAGGCGTTTGCACCGTTGTTTCTTGAGTCGGCAACCACTCCCTAGCAGCCTCGTAAGTTAGCCACCGGCCTAACTCAGTAATAGCAGAACGAAATAATACTGATGGTGTAGCTACATCACGGGCAACTCCCAACCAGTGCTGAATTAAGGGATGAGGTGGAACATAAACACGGAGTTGTTGTGTCATAGCTAGAAAAGGGCGACTGGATAATTGTCTTTTTACTGGAACATCATAGCAGAATTCACCGAATCAGGAGTTCAGGAGTCAGGTTCAAGCCCTACTTAATACTTCATTTGCTGACAACCCGTTATAATTTATTGATAAATCCTCTCATTAATAGTTGACAAAGATTCTCAATCAGAGTTATATTGTTTTCAAATGTTCTCCTCTCTTTAAAGAATCGGCAGGCGGGATTAGTCAGCAGCAGCAGACTTTTCCCTCTTTTTTGGATTAAATTACAAATTATGAATTCTGAATTATTTGACTTGTACTGAGCTTGTCGATAGCGCAGCGTGGCGTTAGCCATAG
The DNA here is from genome assembly GCF_001672255.1 of Anabaena sp. AL09. Taxonomy (NCBI): domain Bacteria; kingdom Bacillati; phylum Cyanobacteriota; class Cyanophyceae; order Nostocales; family Nostocaceae; genus Anabaena; species Anabaena sp. AL09. The sequence continues at coordinate 13,989 of NZ_LJOQ01000038.1, read as the reverse complement.
TATGCCCACACTACAAGAGTTTTATGTTTGTTGCAATTCGTAATCGTCTTTGTCCCAGATTATACTAAAAACGGATGAATACTAGACCTTTGCTTAGGCAAAAATCTTTGTATATCAATACTCTTAGCGATTTTACAAGTAAAGCTGCGACCCGTTTTTAGTATAACTAATCAATTCCCTTAGAACGCCAAAGTTCTAAACAATTCGTTGACTGGAACCTTAAAGTTTAAAATTAGATCTTCTCCATCTAAAATATCATCACCTCGCAATAGGCGATCGGGTTGAGGGCTATGATAAACCAGCACATATCTTTCATCAGGATGGATTACCCACAGCAGTCTAGTTCCACTTTCAAAATATTCTTCAATCTTGTTGTGAATTTCGTCAAAAGTGTTACCTGGAGAGATAATCTCAACAACTAGATCGGGCGCACCATTAAAAAAGCCTTTAGGTAATCGTTTTAGCCCAATCAATCTCTCTTTACTAACAAAAGAAATATCGGGCGACCGCTTATTATCTCCCTTCATCTTAAATGCTGTACTGGAGTCGCAAGTAACGCCAAGGTTATGCTGTCTTACAAATATCTCAATTAGCCCACCTAAGAATATGCCAATATTCCCATGCTCCATGCCTGAATTGCCCAAGTTTATCAACTCTCCATCTACAATTTCGTAACGATTGCCATCATCAGCTAAAGCCATAAACTCTTCATCAGTCCAAACTTTATCCTTTATTTTTTCTAAGATAACTGTCATATTATTCAAGTCCTTTTAATTTTTAGACAAAGCGATTCGTTTATATGACTAACTGAGTGATTTCTTTATATAATACTAACCCAAATATAAAAAATTTTGATTTGACTGGTATCGCGATAGCGAAGCGCGACCTAGGAATCGCCTTCAGGAGATGGATTTTGATGCGATTTGCTCCGCAACGCAAGCTAACGCTGTATAAAAAAGCATTAGATCGGACAATATTGTGATATTTTGGTTTTGGTTTTGATTTTGGGGGCGATCGCGAAAGATAAATAATTGTTAAGCGATCGCTGTATAACAAAGCATTCAAGAATCTCTTATTCCCGGTGGTAAGTAGGTGAACTGAAAAATTTAAAGGTATGTGAAGAAAAGTAAAATCGCCCAAAACTCTCTTCCTGTTCCCTGTTCCCTGTTCCCAGTTAAGAGTTCCCTTGCCCCAACGACAATTTTTAACGCCAACCTACTTAGTGCCGGTTATTTTCAAAGCCAAGGATATACATTTGATGTCGGTGCATCAATGATTTTTGGCATGGGAAATAAAGGAACAACCAAACAGACGCTTTTTAGCGAAATAAATTTTTATGGGAAAAGCTAACTTTTTTAGGCACGTATTCAGAACAGTCTATGGCTGCTTCTGTAAGAACAGAATCAGGCTTGACGGCACATTTTAAATAATGGTTATTGGCAAAAAATTGACATTTTTTACAGGGAACTTTTTGTAGAATTTTACTTTTCACGCATACCCGATCATCTGTATTGGTGCGGATTTTATGAAAAAGTAGGAGAAACATAGCCCAAACAAAAATAAATCCCAGAGGAGCTAAAGATAGTGCTAAATCTGGTATTTGGATGTTGTGATATTGGACTTGGACTTTTTCTTGTTGAACTGCACTTTGAGCAATGGACAAATTGGTATTGTCGGCCATGAGTGTATTTCCCAATACCTGCTCTATATACATCTTATTTTCCTTAATAATCTATAATGGTTCTTAATTAACAAGTGTGACAGAACCAAGTGGCAAACCCCTCAATATAAAGTCTGTTTTAATTGTGACTGATGTTGAATTTTCAAACTTTTAATTTAAGTCTACGATTTGTTTAGGTAAAGCTGTATATAGCTTCTGATTATAGGTTTAGCAAAAGTAAGGATTAGTTATCTCTGTCAATAGTTTTGTTTTTTATTATGTGAATATATACCTGAAGTGGTAGGTGGATATTAAAAATACAGTATTGTAATAGTTGTATGAACTACCCCATTTTCAACGAAGTAAGATGGGGTTTCTACGTCCCCTTAAATTTTTGAATTTCTAGAACACCGATACATTAATTTAATGGTAGGGGCAAACCCCCCGTGGTTGCCCTGATAGGGTTTTGGGGTAAGCCGTAGGGGCAAGCACAGGAGCATTGCCCCTACAGGGGACGAATGATAGTTGTTGGTGGTGCAATTTCTGGTTGAAAGATTCCTTCTAGTGCTTGTTCTAAGGTGGGTGCCATGATGATGCGATTTTCATAGGCTACAACTACTCTTACTAATGTTGGTAAACTATTTTGTGTGGCTTCTAAATAAATTGGTTCAACATATAGTAATGATTGCTCAATGGGAACTATTAACAGATTACCTTGAATTACTCTTGAACCTTGACGATTCCACAGAGAAATTTGTTGAGAAATAACTGGATCTTGATTTATTCTGGCTTCAATTTGTTCTTGTCCATAAATTAAGCGTTCTTTAGGCAAGTTATATAATAGTAATTTGCCATAATTTTCGCCATCAGAACGTGCTGCTAACCAAGCGATTAAATTGGTGCGTTGTTTGGGTGTGTAGGGAAGTAAGAGGATGAATTCTTCAAAGGAGAGGTTGGGGAGACTGGTTATTAAATAGTAGGGTTCAACTTTACGGCTTTCGTTGTCATAGATTTCATTAGGAATTTGCCATTGATCTTCTCTGTTATAAAATACTTGAGGATCTGTCATGTGGTAGATCATTAAGCGTTCAGATTGAATTTTGAAATAATCTACTGGATAACGGAGATGACTACGGAGATTGACTGGTAAATTCCTCAGTGGTTGAAACATTTTGGGAAATATTTTTGACCAAGCTGTAATCAATGGATCGGTGGCATCGGCAATGTAAAATCTTACTGTGCCGTTGTTAGCATCAATAACGACTTTGACAGAATTACGGATATAGTTAATACTATTTTTACCTGTATCTGAGTAAGGATAGCGATCGCTTGTGGTGTAAGCATCAACTATCCAATAAAGATAATTTTCTTTGCCAGGAAATTGTTGATTTTTACCATCTATATGGGCATCTACCGCAACTAAATAAGGATCACTATCGAATTTTAAAAAAGGGGCAATAGTTTGAATTCGTTGGTTAATATTTCGTCGTAATAATATTTTAGTTTCTGGCAAAAAATCTCTGGTAAATACCATTTTCCAATCTTTTAAATATATAGAAAATAGCCATCTTTTCCATAGAGAGTTGATATGAATACCACCTAATCCATCATAAGTATTATAAACATTATCGCTGCCACTGGGATAATCTAATTCTTTAACTTTTGTCCCAGTCATAACATGAGTATTACTAATTTCTCCATAATAAATTCGGGGTTGTCCGATGGGAATACTGGCACGAATATTGGCATTAGAAGTATTTAAGACCCTACCATTTTGGCTAATATCTTTGACAAAATATTCTGGTAATCCAGCAGCAGCAACGGTATTAACTGGACTCATAGTGAAGCCATAACCATGAGTATAAATCATATTTTGGTTTACCCATGTTTGTGCTGGGAGAGGAACATCTGGATAATTTAATTCTCTCGCTGCAATTAGTACCTGTTGTTTTTCTTGAGTCCCGTTATTTTTAATTAAATATCTATCAATATCAGCATCAGGGAATTGATAATAAGGACGAATTTGTTGTAATTGACGATTGGTTTTTAATAATGGTTCTTGATCCCAAAGCCGAATATTTTTAATTGTTAATTCATTAGCTTTAATATCTGCTTTTGTGAGTTTTCCTGTGGGGTTAAATATTTGAGAATCAATGACATCTAAATTAAATGCTTGACGAGTAAGGTCAATATTTCGCATTATATAAGGTTGTTCTTTTTGTAATTCATTTGGCTCAACAATAAAACTTTGTACAGCCATAGGTAAAATAAAATTACCGATTAATATAAAAGTTATATACATACCTAATGTATAAATTGCCCAGCGATGATGTGAGGATTTTTGTTGCCAAAATACAGTTAACCACAATAAATATAAGGCTATAGCTACCGATAAAATATATAATATTGTATCTGCTGGTAATTGGGCTTTAACATCAGTATAACTAGCTCCATAACTCACTCCACGAACCGAGTAAAGCAGTTGATAACGACTCAGCCAATAATTTAAAGATACTACTAACATTAAACAGCCAGATAAGCCCAATAAATGGCGCATTTGTGGAGAAGAAAATCCTGGAAAAATAGCTTCCCTGAAGCTATTAGCTGATAATAAATAGGTGAGAATAACGCTAATAAAACCATATAGAGATAATCCTATTAACCAAAATCCTAAGAGTTCCCAGATCGGGAGATGGAAAATATAAAAACTGATATCTTTGCCAAATAATGGTTCAGAATGATCAAAGGAAATAGGATGAAAAGATAAGAGAATTTTTGACCAATATTGAGACAGTATCCAGCCCAAACTGAGACTAAAAATAATAGCGATCGCTTTGAGGAAGAATTTGCTATAAATTAATATAGCCATGGACAATCCCCCAAATAATCCTAAATACAAAGGTTGAGAAATTATCTGTTTTCCCAACTGCAAAATTATATCTACTCGCAATAGCAGTGGCACTGATAAACTGGATTGATTAACTTTCCCTGGCCAATCAGAGAGGGCAATTTCTCCATATTGTACTAACACTAAACACATCAAAAAAATTAATCCTAGGATTAGAGGTAAAAGCCATCGCAATTTAATTTTATTGGCATAATTATGCCATTGAGGAGATTGATTATTTGTGGGATACTGAGGACTAAGAAAAGTGGTTAATTTGCGACTAATTTTCATTTCCTGTATCGGCATAGAATTAGGAAAAGGGGGATATTTTAACCTTTGGGCTAAAGTGAGATTTCCTAACAAGTAAATGGCACTCAAACTCACAATAAATAACCATAAACTCCCCTGAGTTAACAATCTTTGTAGAAATACTTCTAGATAACCAACTTCCTGAAACCAAAAAATTTCCGCACCCAAATGAGCAGCTATATCTAAGAATAGCCACAAACCCAAACAGCCTATAAAAATTTTAATAGTGTTCATTTCCAAAATATTGCTTTGAGAGGATATTTGAAAAGTTTATGGCGAATATAGTTCGCTACTACACACCAAAATCACTCAAATTTTCTTTAGGAATTGCATTAATTTGATTGATAGATGTTTGGCTTAGTTCTATGGGTAAAGATCCATTAATATCACCTGGTACTACAAACTGATCAAGAATAAATTGATGATCAGATTTAATTGTACTGTGTACATCAATACTATTGCCAAAGCCCTGAAACCCTATTGATATCCTCACGATTTTATTGGGTTGAGGTACGCTCACGAAGTGTGGTGTATCCCTGCGCTCGCCGGAGGCATCAGGCATAACCCAACATGAGCGTCGGGTTGCGCTGTCGCTTAACCCGACCTACAAAAAATGGACAAGGTATTGCATATAATAGTAATTTTGTAAAGAGCCTAAGTTCTATATTCAATTGTTTATATTTATTTTATCCCATCCCCCCGGATAGGATATTATGCTACAAATTGAGAGAGATCATCTAGTATTGTCTAGGCTTGTCTCCCTGTTCTAGTTATCTTGAGGAACTCATTGTGGTTGCAACCCCGGAAAAACTGCACGCTACCCATAGTCACGAGCATCTACCCAGTAAAGACCGTGTAGCCGTATTGCTGATGGGCTATGGCGAAGTCGAAAGCTACGAAGATTTTGCTAACTATAACGAACAAGCTTTAAATTTACTGACTGCTAAATTCGCTCCTGTTCCTACTTGGATTTATCCCCCTTTAGCCAAACTTTTGGCATTATTTGATCGTCATGAATGGGGACACACACATCATGATTTTATTTCCCCTCATAATGCCATCTTTGAAAGACAAAGAGCGGGTATTGAACACGAATTACAACATAAATGGGGTAATGGTGTTCAAGTTTTCAAAGCTTTTAACTTTTGCGCTCCTTTTTTACCAAATCAAGTTTTAGCCGAAATTAAAGATCAAGGCTTTAGCAAACTGCTGATTTATCCATTATTGGTTGTTGATTCCATTTTTACCAGTGGTATTGCTCTTGAACAAGTAAATAATGCTCTGGTAGAATTAGCTGATGGTGATGAACATTGGATCAAAGCCCAAAGATATATTCCTTCGTTCTACAATGAGCCAAAATATATTGATTTAATGGCGCATTTGGTAGAAGAAAAAATTCATAATGATTTGGCTACAGGTTATCTACCGTCGCAAATTGGGATTATCTTGATGAATCATGGTTGTCCCCACAAAGCTAAAGGTTTTACATCGGGAATTGATGAAAGTCAAGCCATGTATGAGTTAGTTAGAAACAAGTTAATTAACAATTATCCGTTAATTTCTGTGGGTTGGTTGAACCACGATACACCATTAATTGAATGGACTCAACCAAATGCTACAGTAGCTGCTCAGAATTTGATTCAATTGGGTGCAAAGGCGTTGCTATTTATGCCCATTGGTTTTGCCACGGAAAATCATGAAACTTTATTAGATGTGCATCACATTATTCATGATTTAGAAAAACAACATCCAAATGTAGATTATTTACAAATGGCTTGTGTTAATGATGATCCACAATTTTTATCTATGGTTGCTGAATGGGCAAATGCACATATTGCTGAGTTGATGGAAACGGAAGGAATGGCTGTTAATTCACAATCAGCTATTACTCACCACCATCACCATCATTAGACGGTAAAAAAGATTGTAGAGACGAGAATCCTTACCCAGGTCACGTCTCTACAAGGGTTTTAGACATATTTAATTTTCATCAGATGTCTCTACAACTAGCACCAACATCAATTCCCCACCAATGGTGCATTTAAAGTCTTCTCAATGCGATCGCGTGTTTCCAATAAGAAAGCTTGAGTATATTCATCTTCAGAATTTACCCGTTTTAATTGATTATTTAATTGCTTGAGTTTATACCAAGCCAAAGTTCGGGCATCTTCAGGAGTAGCTTCTTTTCGCAACACCATTCCCATCAGTACATTTAGATATTCCCGTTGTAACCCTCTTCGCAGACTGGAAATTTTTAATTTGCCTTTAGGTTGCAAAACTTCCGACCAAATCCCAGTTTGTAAAGTATCAAATAATTCTGGCAAGGTGAGAGATTTTCCTGTTTCACTTTTTAATTCTAGATCCTTAATCCGTGTTAAGCGATCGCTTGCCAATAAATCCCGTAACACGGCAGTCTGCACCAACAAGACTAAATCATGAATCGGATAATCTAACCGTCCGATTTGAATATTAGTCCCCCAATGTAGCCACCGCGAAGGTACTAATTTATTCAGTAATTCCGGGGGAAATTTCAAAGCATCTTCCGCAAAAACATACTTTTGCATTGTCATCAATGCTTGTCGCTGTTGTTCTACCGGCACAGGGACAAATGGTAATTGTCCTTTAGTATCATTTGGTTTAACTCGGTAAAAAGACTGGCCACCAATGTATTTACTGCTATAGTATAAATTCTGTAAATAATTTCTGAGGATGGTATTAAAACGCTCTTCTACATCGCTAGAATTTTCTGCATCTATAGCATATCCCTGATTTAATCGTTCCCACATCCGCCGCGCATTAGCCAATTGTGACTGAGAATAAACCAATACATTACTGCTATGATCCCAAGGATTCACCGTCGGATCACTATTAGATAAATCCTCATCAGGAGCATAACTCAACTCTCGTTGGTTAGATTTTCCAGCAATTGCTGCTAAAAACGACTTTTCTCCCATGGTAGTTGACGCTTGACTGGGAGTGTAACCATACTCAATTACCCATTCATCATAGGGTCCCACCTTCTGTGGAAAATAATCTCCCTGCTTGACACCATTAGGGGCAATGTTTGGGGGAATATAATCCATAACCGATGCTGTCATCCCTTTAGTCTGCGTAATTTCTGGATTATTCATCTCCTCTGGAGAGAGCAAGGTACTACCACGGAAATTATGCCGCAAACCTAAAGTATGACCAACTTCATGGGTAATAATTAAACGTAAATATTGATGGATATAATCTTTTAACTGCTCTGGACTTGGTGTAGTATTTCCTAACATTGACATTGCTAAAGAACCAAAAGCCAACTGATTAGATGCTTCCATGCCATAGCATAAATCATAATCTGTCGCTAGTTTAGACAAATTGCCTAATGATTTTGGAGATCTTTGATTACCTTTGCCACACAAACGCCCATTGTTGACCAATGTTGATAAAGAAGTGCTAGTTTGTGAATTTTGAGGTTGAATAATTTGCCGATAATCATTTTTTAATAATCGGACAAAACTACCATCAATCAGAATATCTGCATTCAAAATTTCTCCAGTTAAGGGATTAACACGGGATGGACCCATCGCAAAAAAACCATCTACAGTATTAATCCAACGGATAGTATTATAGCGAATATCGGCTGGGTCCCAGGTAGCATTATCAGGCATTTGTTGAACTTGAATAGCATCCTTGAATCCTGCTTTCAAAAAGGCTTGATTCCACATCAAAATTCCCTCTTTGATAGACTGACGATATTCTAGAGGTACAGCATTATCAATCCAAAAAACAATCGGTTTTTTCGGTGGAGAAATTGCGGCTGTGGGATCTTGTTTTTCTAAATTCCAGCGATTAATATAACGAACAAAAGTATCTCTCCGTTCATCTTTAGATAGATCTTGATAAGCTGTGAGGAAATAACCTACCCGTTCATCAGCTAACCGAGGTTGATATTTATTTTGTGGTAATTCCGATAAACTATAATGAACCTTTAAAGTAAAGCCACGACTATCAGGTAAAACATCCGAATTCTTGCCACTATTAGCAAAATTGAAAATAGACTCAATTTCTAAATTATTGGGAAATACTTTCGCATTACCAAGATAACCTTGATCGGGACTAACAGCTAATTCTAAATTAGTAGATAATCCTGCCAAATCTGTGAGTAGTAAATCACCTAAATCAATAAGAATAGTTTTTCCTTGTGAATTAATACTCTTAATAGGAATAGTGTAAAGAACAGAATCACTAAATGATCTCGCTACTGATCTGGCTTGGGGATCTCCTTCACGAGTCCGAAAATTGACATTACGAACCACAAACTGGATTTGATTATCTACCTTTTGAAAGTAGAATAAGAAATCTTGTAATGGCATTCCACTATAAATACCTTTTTCACCAATTCCCGATTCTAAAGTTGAGTTTGCTATAAAGTTTTTTTGGAGTTGTTCTGGTTTAATTTCCAGATAGATTTTATTTTTATGTTTATGACGATAAATAGTAAAGATTCCCTCTGATTTTTTGGTATCCTTGGTAATTTCTGTAAAATCTTCTAATTCATCTTCTTTCGGTGATTTAGATTCAGGTTTAGCTTTCGGTTTCTCTGTTTCCTTCTTAACTTGAAGAAATGGCTGTTTTCCTACTTCCTTTAAATCTTTAAATACCCAAAGGAAATCTTCTGTTTTTACCTGATGATTTTGATCAATAACTGCTATTTTGGAAGATGGTAGTTTTAATTGTTGAACAATTTTATCCACATTAGTGGTTTGTCTCTCTATTTCTATATCTGAATTACGGGGATTATTTATTAATGATTGAGCATTAGCAGTTTCTATGGAAACAAATAGACTATTAAACAAAATGAGAGCGAAAGTAAACTTATTCATTTCCTAACTTCCTGATAATTATTGTTTAATAGCCGTCTGAAATGGAAACTCTCCAACTTTGCGCCTTTGCGCCTTTGCGACTGGGCGCGAAACATAACCTATCCTAATTCGTAACTGATTGGGCTTCCTGATACATAATTTCCTGGAAGTGAATCATATCTTTTTGGGGATCAGCCAAACTAACTTTCACTAATAAATTTTCTCCCAAACTGACAGAACGCCGGAAGGACATAGGCAATTGTAAACCCAAATCTTCTAATAAAATTAGTCCTAAATTGCTATCTTCTCGTAACCACATTAATACCGTTACCTGCCAAACTTGTTCAGGATGACGACGTAAATATTCTAAAGCGTAATATCTATTAGTTTGTCGTTCCACCATTGTTGCTTCTTGAGTGATGCTGCTGACCGTCATCATCACTTCTTTGAGTTGTTCAGCAGAGAAGGGTAAACCTTCGCCGCGTAGATGTGCTTTTAATTGGAAGTGGGTGAGTAAGTCGCTATAACGACGAATGGGGGAAGTAGCTTGAGTGTAGGTATCTAAACCCAAACCAGCATGGCGCACTGGTGTAATGCTCATTTCGCTTTTAGGCATACAGCGTCGCATCGCACAGGAACGAACAAAACCGGCTGGAAGCAGGAGCAGTTCTTCCTCTGGAGGTAATTCTGGTTGGGGTTGGCCGCGAAAGGGCAGCGGGATATTATGAGTTTGTCCGTAACGCGCCGCCACTTCTCCAGCAAGAATCATCATTTCTGCGACTAATTGGCGGGAGGAAGAATCATCTAAAACATCAATATTGATATCATCGTCTTTGACTTTGATCATCGCTTCGGGCATATTGATACTGATAGCACCTTGACTATAACGCCAAGTTTTGCGGATTTTTGCCCAATTAGCGATCGCCTCAATTTCTGGTTCTGCTTGAACTCCCAACTCCAGCATCTCATCCACATCTTGATAGGTGAGGCGGTAGGTAGGCTTAATTAAACCAGTGTGTATACAGTAATCTTCCACAGCCCCAACTGCATCTAAAATCACCCCAAAGCTGAGGGCGCAACAGACTTTCCCCTGAATTAAACTCATGGGACCTGTAGCCAACACCTCTGGGAACATGGGAATCATCCCCGTGGGTAAATACACTGTACTACCCCGTTTTCTGGCTTCTAAATCCAACTCATCATCTGGCATTAATAACCGCGTTGGGTCAGCAATATGCACCCATAACCGTTCCTTACCATCTGCTAATATCTCCCAACTCAAACCATCGTCTATTTCTGTAGTGCTTTCATCATCAATGGTATATACCTTGAGATGTGTGAGATCGAGACGGTTTGTATCTAAATCTGTAGGAGGAAAATCCCAACATTCTTGCGCCACTTCTAATACCTGATGAGGAAATTGAACGGAAATTGATGAACGGCGCAGGAACAGGTTTTCGTGGGAAGTCCACAAACCCAAATCTATCAAGAGTTGAAAGGCCCCCTGGGGCGTAGCAGAACGTCCCAGCATATTCATAGTTTCTAATACTGAGATTGGAGGCGGACAAGCACGAGCTAAAGAGTCGTAATTTATTTTTAGCATCACCACATCCGCCAGCAAAGTCGCATATTTTTCTAATGCGTCTAAACGCTGGCGATCCAGTCGTTGCCATTCTACCACTTGTCCCTGGAGCGCCTGTTCTACCCGGGCTAAAAATTCCTGCTGTCCCTTGGCTTTTTGTGATTCTACTTGAATCTGGTGCTTGCGTTCTGCTATTTGCGCCGCGCTGCGGGGTTCGTAAGCGTCTCCTTTTTGTTTGAAATAGAGTTTATCTTCTGATAACAAACAATGGGCTGCATAACACTGGGGAGGTGTGGATTCCGAAAATAGCAGATTTGCCAATTGGCTAGGAGTGACAGTTTCTCCATCTTCAATCAGTAGTTCCCAAGCTATTTCCAGACTTGATGGATCTAGATAAGGCTGAACTTGACTTAAAAACTCAGCGATTTCCCCTGGTTTATAGGTTTGTCCGTTAACCGTGTAGGTAAATTGGTTATTTTTGATGTTATGGGATTGACCACGTTCATCTACTACAAACCAACTAGTTTTACCGTCTGGACGATCTATCACTCCAAGACGGCGATCGCCTTTAACCCTAAATTCAACTAACGTCCCCTTATCCACAACTGTCGCACTTTAATTTTAATATTTTGAGATTTTTAGACTGGAAATTCTGGATTAAATAACGGGTATTTAATCCTTTATTTAATAATTTGCTGTGAGAAATGCTATTCCAGTTTAGAATTCCATCCTCAAATTTAGCGATATCGTACCATTTTTGAGAATGAATTAATTAAATGTTTTTAGCAATTTCCTAACATTAAATATTAAATTTTAGATTTTGGACTCAAAGTAACTGGGCATATCCATGCAACTGCTACTTTTTTGGATGATCATCCAAAATCCAAAATCCAAAATATTCTTAACCTTCGGCGTTAATGAAGGGCAATAAAGCCACAATTCGAGAGCGTTTAATGGCTAGAGTCAGAGCGCGTTGTTGCTGACAGGTTAAACCGGTGATTCTCCGAGGTAATATTTTACCACGTTCGGTGAGAAACTTCCGCAACAAATCTACATCTTTGTAATCAATGGGATCTCCGGGCTTAATTGGAGAAAGGCGACGACGATAGTAACTCATTCTTACTTAATTTCCTTGTGAACTGTGTGTTTGTTGCAGTGGGTACAGAACTTTTTCAGTTCTAAGCGGTTGGTTGTGTTCCGACGGTTCTTGGTACTGGTATAACGGGATACGCCAGGTGAACGTTTATCTGGATTTGTTCGACACTCGGTGCATTCTAGTGTCACTATTATGCGCGCACCTTTACTCTTAGCCATAATCTTAGAAACTGTAAAGCCTGGAGATAATTAACACAAATGGTTATTATCTCATATTTCGTGGAAATTTTGCAACTAACTGTTTAATTTTTATATCTAATGAATAACCCCGACGGGAAGAAACTATGATAGTCCGAAAAAAGCGGTCATGGAATGCCTGTCGCATCTGAGTATCGGATAAAGCTGCACCGCCGTCAATGATCAGGGGAAGTAATAGGACGACAGCAGCGGGATTGAGGATGATATTCCCCAAGAAAATGGATAATAACAAGCTAGAAAAGCAAATAATCCCTTCTCGCAGTAATAAGGTCTGAAATTGGGGGATTCTATTGACTATTTCGCCATTTGCAACTTCTAGGATCTTTAAATCAAATGCCCAACGGCCTAAACTTTGTCCCTGATTGTTGTAAACTATGATGACGCGGAAAATTAGCCAAGCAAAAATAAAAACAAAGATTTGGGTAAATTGAATCCCGATTTGATTACTTCTGAAAATAGAACTCAGGAACCATGCACAGAAGAAGTCAAGAGCTAAGGCCATACCTCTACGGGTAAGATTCCCTTTTGGGAAGTGTCTTTGATTGACTTTAACAAGAGTCATAGCCTTTACCTCGCTGGTGGTAGAATAGTGAGTTTATTTAGATTTGTATCAATTTACATCAGGATAAACTGATTAAACTCCATCTATAGCGATAAGCGATATCACTGTTAAAGATCAAGAATTTGAAAATGATATTATGGCAGAAATCAAAGCTGTGCGTCAGCAAAACCGCCAAAAATGAAATTTCGGGTAGTCTTTGACACTAACATTTGGATTCGCATTTTATTGAGAGGGTTAATTAACGGCGAGTCACATTACCAATTTTAGCAGCATTTAACACTATCGCGTAATTCCCCGTCCTCAACTCTTAGTAGGTCGGGGATGTAAGCGAGTCATAAAGGAAACGTCTGGATAATTAATTTTCAACACAGTTGAAAGAAATTATTCAGACAGTTGAATTTATGACAACTATATTTTATTTATTCCTTTGGGATCAATGTATTTATCTACAAAGCAAGCAGATCCACGCTCATTGACTGTCCTCAGTGGTTAAATTAGATAATAGTAGTATACTAGAAAAACCAAGGGGGTGATTGATTATGGCGTTACGTAGAGCGACTTTCCGACTATATCCTAATAAACAAGTCAGTGAAATGTTGCACTACCACCGCAAACTTCATAAAGATTTGTATAATGCTGCTGTATCTAACCGCATTACTTCATACAAAAAGTTTGGTAAATCTGTTTCTTACTTTGAGCAACAGAACTGTTTACCGGATTTCAAAGAAGTCTGGATAGAATATAAAGTCATTAATTCTCAAGCATTACAAGCCACATTAAAACGGGTTG
>NZ_LJOQ01000037.1:5216-31848 GCF_001672255.1 Anabaena sp. AL09 | reverse complement strand
TCAGAGACGTTTATTTACCTTGCCATGATTCGGCTCATGGTACGGCGACTGGCATAAATTTTGACCCCTCAAAACTTTTCAAACACCCTCTTAGCTAAAAATCGCCTACCTATTCTTGATGATTTTGTTGAATCTAGTCAATGGGCTGATTTTTGTCGTCGTGCTAGTAATTCCAGTTTAAATCTATTATCTCAACGTCCAGATTTTCAAGAATTGTGCGAAAAAAGTGCTAAACGTGCCGAAGAAAAGCTTGGTAAAAGATTAGAACAACTTCGTTTAAGGATTAATAGATTTAATCAAGAACAGCAAATTAATGATCCACTATTACAGCAAGAACTTTTGGAAGAAACAGCATTAAACCAAGAAATTATTGCCGGAATTAGACAACCACATATTCGTTTAGATTCTGTGGGTTTTATCATTGTTTCTGGACAAAACTTACAGCTAAATCAGGAAGGTGAATAATGACAGATTCATTTGTGCCAGTTGTAAAAGCGCACATCGGACAAGTTGTAAAAAAACAGATTTTTCAAACTAAAGGCTGATAAATATCCTCAGAACTAGGATTAAGATAAGGATGCTGCATATCAACTAAATTTTGGGCAAAGTGTTGATTAATAACTTCTATCCGTTCCTCCAGGGCATTTTTACCCTTTTGCCAAGATTCTAACAACGCATTGGCCACAATTTGACAACGATTCATCCCAAAACTTTCTTGAGGAGCAAATTTTTGATTTGGTTCTTCTGCTAACCCTAACCCCGGTGCTAAAAATTTAGTAAATAAGGGAATTTCTGGCTGAAAATAAGCTTGATGTTCTTGATAAATATCTTGAAGAATAGTCCGAATTGTCGGGTAATCTTGGCATTCAAAATGCAGCACTCCGGCATCATAACGCCCATAAGCTGCGGGATTATAAAGAACCTGAAAACTAAAGGCAATAGCCGCATTATTTAAGGCTTGGGTTAGGCTCTCCATAATAGCAATTGCCCCTGTTGACGTAAAATTAAAATAAATTCGTCCTCCTCCTAAATCAGCATTTTCTGCATTTTGGTTTTCTATTCCTATATTGCTAACTGCCACATAACAGCCATTTTGCAAGCGATTTTTAGGCATCCATATTGCTATTAATTCCCCCACTTTGGGCAACTTTTTCCGGGGTTGTAGATGACATTCTGGCTCAATATATAAGGTTAATCCGTCCTTACTCACAGCCATACTACCATCAGGTTCAATTCTCAAAATCTGCCAATTGGGTTCATAATGGCCTGTACCATGATTGCTATGATGTAGCTGTTCATAGAAATTTTCATCTACACCTAAACTATTATTTTCTAGGAAATTTACCTGAGATTGGCAATTATTATTTGCAGCTAAGACTGTTTGCAGTGAACCATTATAATAAATCCCATAGAGAAAATTTCTCAGCAGTATGTTCAAATACTTCTGTTTTAAAGAGGGTGAATTTTGTTGAAACCTATTTGCTATATTCGCGGGTAAAGCAAAAGGTTGATAATGGGGATGGTAAATACAAAAATTAGGTTCAATCTGGATATTACTGGCAATATCGAATAATGACTGGAAAATTTGATTGGGAGAATCATCAAACATTAACTTGTTTTGCACCTCAAATTTCAGGAAAATATATTTCTAATTATCAGGAATAACATTACTAACAACCGCGCAGACGAGTTTTTTCGTAATAAAGACGGACTAATTGTTGTTCCTTTTGGGGTTGAGGAAGTTTTTGCAATGTGGAGACAGATTGGAAAATTTCTGCTGCGGAGATCCCAAAAATTGTCAATACTGATTGCTCTGGCATAGTCAAAAGGCTTTTAGCAACTTCGAGCATACATAAGTTACTATTATCAAAGGATTTTTGGCATTCAATTCTATTTTGAATCTGTTGAATTAATGCTAAACCTGCAAACTTAATTACCCGCACAATGAAGTCTTGATGATATTCTAAAATCATGGGGAAAGCATCAAGATAAGCCCGGATTAAAGCCAGAATCGAAGGTTGTATTTCCTCTAGAGGAATCATGGCTAAACTTAAAGATTCTGCTAACTCTAATGTCGGATCTACTATTAAACTAGACAGCCAAATTCTTAAATAACTTGCTAATAGCGTTCCTAAATCAAAAGCTGGATCTCCCCAACTGCAAGCTTCCCAGTCAATCAATTTTATCAGGCAATTATCTAGCTGTTCCCATCGGGAATGAACTAAAATATTACTTAGATGTAAATCGTTGTGAGTTAAACAAGATGGTTTCCACTCATAAGCTAAATCAGCAATAGCGGATTCTAAACTTTCGTAACGCTGATAAAGCAGATGAAATTGTAGTGCTTCAGTGGGAATTGTCCCAAATGTGTCTGGATTTATTGATGGTATGCCTTGGGCGGGATTGTAAAAATTATAGCGAAACTGTCCTGCGGGCGCAGTGGACATAAAATCACGATACTCACGTTTATTAAACGTGGCTCGGTGTAATCCTGCTAACGTAGTACCAATCGCGCTGGCAATTTCTGTGGGGAAAATACTGCTGTGTTGATAAAATTTTCCTAACTCCACATATTCGCTTAAGTAGCTCCGCACTAGGATAGAATTTTCCGCATCAAAGTGGAGCAATGATGATGATATTGCGCCAATATTACCAATTACTGGAAATTGCTGTAATAACTGGTGAAATAGCGACTCATTAAAGAGTTCATGGGAACTTTGATCATTATTAATGTTCCGTTCTTGTTTAATCAGCAGTTGGCGATTATCTGCCAGTATGACCAGTAAATTTCGATTCTTCTTGGTATTTTCTGGCAATACAGATTTATATGCAGCGCCATCTTCCGCGCTACACAGCCCTGCATTGAGCAGATACTGGATAACATTTTGAGAAGATAGTGATGATAACATGAATTATTTCCTAGTGATTTTAATGGCTAAAGAATTACCGCAGTCAATATTGAGGTGGCTGTAGCAGTTCTTAGTTAATGGTAAAAAATTTACGAAACATTGCTACTATCTACTAATATCCCATTTGTGTCAGAAAGACCTGCCAAAATGGCAATATTAGCTATTTTTTTACTTTCAAATCTACGGAAGAAACTATAATATCTTGACAATATCTGTAGTATAGCCTTGCACCTTGAATAAAACATTACTGTTTCCAAATTAATTGGTAGTAGATATCCAGCGACAACAACGGTTACTTACAGTCGTCAGTGATCCATATTCTCTGTATATATGTTAGTAATTTATCCTGATTATAATCAGTATTGATTTACTTTTATCCCCGATCCTCTCTACTTTAATATATAAATGGCTACACTTGTATTCCTGTAGGTATAAGTTTTATGTAACTTTTCACGGGTGTTATAATTTACTCTTGCTTCATCAAATCAGCTAAGATAAAAATGCCATAGTCAAAAGTCACTATTATACTTAAACTCATGGTGAGAGATAATTTACTGAGTTGATGGATCATCTAGCAATGCTTACGGCAAATACTACATCTTATTCGTATTCGGCAGTTCAATTTCTACAACGCCAAGCCGCCTCCCTTTTACTGTACCAATCTGTCCTAGAAAGCGACGTAGGCAGAGCGTTTCTGAATTTATTACAAACCATCCGTTACACTGATGGAGATGGGCGGGATTGCCTCCTGGCTTACGGTAGTTATTTCCAAGCTTTAGCCAGTAGTCATCAAACCTGGGAAGAATATCTGATTCAGCAAATTCTCACTGCGGATAATCCTTTTAGTAAATTGGCACAACAGCAGGAATTTAGGCAATTACCCTCAGCTTTAGTAGTCGCTGGACAACATGACTTGCAAATACTACAAAGTTTATATGAATGTAACAGTGCAGTTTTAAGCGAGTGGGTACAAATGGCAACTCATTTACCTATTTCCCCTGTGGTCTGGTATCGAGAACCGGAAGCAGTAGGAACAGAAATGGGTTTAATCGCATCTATTCCTGAGTTAGAGAATTGGGGTGATGCTGTGGCAGATTTAGCCGCTTATTATCGGCAACATGGAACTGGTTTATTTGCTAAATATGCGGCTTTTCGTTGGCAAAATGGGCAGTTAGTGGGTATTGCTGATGCTGATTCGGTGAAACTGTCTACATTGGTGGGTTATGAGTGGCAAAAAGATGCTTTAGTGAAAAACACAGAGTTTTTATTATCAGGAGAAACTGCGTTGCACGTATTACTTTATGGTAGTCGTGGTTCGGGTAAGTCTTCTTTAGTTAAAGCTTTATTAAATGAATATAGTCATAGAAACCTGCGCTTAATAGAAGTCTCTAAGTCAGAACTGCCAGATTTACCGAAAATTGTTGAATTGTTGCGAGGTGTTCCCCAGAAATTTATTATTTTTGTTGATGATCTTTCCTTTGAAGAAGATGATGATAGTTTTAAAGCAATGAAAGTAGTTTTGGAAGGAAATTTAACTGCTAGACCAAAAAACGTAGTTGTATATGCTACTTCTAACCGTCGCCATTTAATCCGGGAATATTTTACTGATAGACCTGCTCCCAAGGATAACAATGAAGTTCATGGTTGGGATACAATGCAAGAAAAGTTATCTTTTAGCGATCGCTTTGGTTTAACATTAACTTTTACAGCCGCAGATCAAAAAACCTATTTACAAATTGTCCAACATTTAGCCGCAAACATCAATATTTCTGCCGAAGATTTAGAATTTGAGGCTTTACAATGGGCAACTCGGCATAATGGCCGTTCTGGCAGAACCGCAAGGCAGTTTATTGACTTTTTAAACTCAGATTTAGCTGTGTTTGGTGAAACTAAAAATCTTCCTATAGACTCATGACAAAAGTCACTTATCATGTAATATGAACATAATTATAACTGTATATTTACCAATGAAAATGTGAGGAATAATGACGTTAATTACTAATAATACTAACAACTTGAGTACAATAAAACCTCGTAAAGTCCAATCAACAATATTTAATTATCAAGTTGTCTTAGGCATAGCCGCTTTTAGTATCAGTTTTGGTTTAAGCCTCGTCCCCAATTGGGATTTCCCTAAAGCCTTTCTCACTGGGATAATTACGGTTTTGGCTACCTATGCAGCCGCATTTCTTGTTGATAAACGGCGCAGAAATGATGAACTGAGGATGATTGGTTCTCTTCAGAGACGCATTCGGGATATAGAAGGATTGAAATCCCGCATTGTTAGAGAAATACAGCAATTAGAAGAATATAGAAATTTATTGTATACAGAAACTCAGCAACTAGAAAACCAAATTGGAGATTGTCGAAGTCAAAGGGATAGTTTACATCGAGACATAGGGACATTTGCTGCTCAAAAAAAGCAAATTGAAGCCGAAGTATATAATCTTAAAAATGAATTTGTCCATTTAGAAAATAGTAATATAGAACTGAATAATAGCTGCAATAATCTGATCACAGAAAAGCGGAGATTAGAAATAAATTGTCATGGTTCTCGTGCCGAACTTAACCAAATTCAACCTCAAATTGATATATTAAAACAGGAAAAACAAGAAATAGAAAATGATGTAATTTTGCTGGAAAGACTCAAGCCACAACTAGAAGAAAAGCTTTATGAACTAAGAATAGAAGTTCAAACTCAAGAATTAAAAATTGCTAAACAAGATGATTTACTAGTACAGACAAGTACAACTAAACATCATCTTGAAACTATTCTCAATTCTTTACAAAATAAGACATTAGAACAAAAATCTGAAGTTAATCAACTGCAAAATCAAATTTCTGTCTTACAAGACGAACGGGATTTATTGCAAAATCAAGTTTGGGAATTACTGCAACAAGTGGAAACTATTAATCCCCAAACATTTCCCGGTAATGAAGAAGATAATTTAGAGTTATTTCCTTTTGATGAATTATTAGAACCATTAGATTCCATAAATGGCAAACATGATCACACAGGAACTTTACCAACGGAATGGGATACTTTTTTAAACCATCTCCCCGCTTATGAAATTCAAGTTTTGAAAGCTATCCTTGAGCAAGATAACCCCAGAGCTACTATTAAACAAATTGCTGAAGCTAATATTACTATGCCCAATCTCTTGATTGATGCTATTAATGAAATTGCGACTAATACGATTGGTGAGTTAATTATTGCAACCAATACCGAAGTTCCCGAAATTGTTGAAGAACATTTATTAAATGTGAAAACAATGATTACTAAATATTCAGAAATTAGTTAATTTTTAGCAAGAAAATTTTAGGGGTTTAGCATTGTGCTTTACCCCTATAGATGAGTTATGGCATCTTAGTCCCTGGGCGTAGGATCTGTCAACCTAGCTACTTATACATCAATCAAAATGTTGCCTGCTTCCACTTTCAGAGGATAGGTTGGTAAGGTTTTTTCTGAGGAAACCATTGACAGTAATTTACCAACTACGGGTGGGAAGGGACACCAAGTTTTGACTTCACCATTACCCAAATCAAATGCACTGCGGTGGAAGGGACAAACTATCGCCCCATCTTCGATTTTTCCTTTTTTCAAAGACATTTTTAAGTGAGGGCAAGTATCATCTACAGCATAAAGCTGATTTTCGTGGTTTAAGAGTAGGATTTTGCGATCGCCCACTTTGACTACTTCACGCGCACCGACAGCTAGGGCGTTAGCAGCTAAAACTTGAGTCCAAGCCATGAGATTCTCCTAATTTTAAAGACCTATTCTTAGTTTCTCGCAATTGTGTCCTATGCGATCGCTAATATCACAGGAGGTAGGGGCTAGAGGCGCAGGGACTACGCCCAAGAGGGTGGATACCGCTAATACCGAGAAATTTAGATTTAGGCAAACTCAATGGTGCTGACAAAATCTAAAATAGCTTTTTTCATTTTTTTCGCTTCTGCTTTCATAGAACCAGGTACTTCACCATTTAAAAAGCTGCGTTGACTACTAACTATATACAAACATTCATTATTGACAAAAGACAATAATCCTCTATAGGCATCTAATCTCATCCCATGGCCATTAGTTTCATGCTTGGATATAGTTGAACCTTGAGGCATATTTACTAATACATAGTAATAACTTTCTAAAGTATCTTGCCAATATTCTTTATGTTTCACTTCCGCCGTAGGAACATGAGAAATAATTGCTTGAGGCACATATTTATCCACCAAAACTTCATGCAGATATACTTCATTTTCTTGGGATTCTAGATCATCAATTTGTTCTAGAGAGAGAGGATAATAATCAATTCTGAGTAAAGTACCAGTATCGTCAGAAAAACTTACCATTCCTTCCTCTGTTTGCAGTTTTCCTCCCTGTTCAACATTTAAAGGAATAGGAACTATAAAGTTACCCAAAGGTGATTGATAAAATTGTTCACCAGCTTCATTGAATATGACTGCTTCATATTCTTCTTCGAGATATTCTTCCTCATCCCCAGCTTCTATTGAGTCAATTATCTCTTTGATAATTTCTTCTGCTTCTTCATCGTCCAATTCTAAAGCTATTTGTAGTTGTTTCAGAAAAACTTTTTTATTTGCCGGAATAATTAAATTTTCCGCATCTAAAAGCATAATCACTCCAGCCGCAAAACCATCTAAAACTGCCTCATCAGAAATTCCCGCACTGGCAGCATTAAATAAAGAACCTAATCCAGCCTCTCCGGCAATTTCTATGAGTCTGTCCACCGTTTCTAGCATTTCTTCTTCTGAGTATTCATCAAATATCTCAAACTCCCAGAGAATATCAGCTAAACTTTCTGCATCTATGTCTTCACTGCCAGAATCAACTATGGTGGTAATCACCGCAATTGCCGCTACGGCTTCTTGTTCATTCAATGATTCTTTGATCCGCTCTTTCGATTTGAAAATATAATCATACTTTGTCATAACTTCTATCTCCTCAATTAATCTGCTGTTTTTACTTAATTACTAGGTTGAGAAATCCGGGTTTCAATATCTTCTAGTGTCCGTAATAATAGACGATTTGCCTGTAATTGCCAACCCCATTTTTGAATTCTAAAAGCCGCTACAGTCCCCCCGATAGCTGCTAATAAGCCCATGGGTTGATTTAGGGAAATCCCCAATAATAAACCCAAACCAGCAATTCCCCAAAATGGCAAGGCCACCGTCTGTCTTTGCTCCTCCACAACTTCTGCAATTTTACCAGATGGTATTGTAGCTAATAATGTCGCTTTTAGTTGCCTCTGTTCCGCTAATGGTACTGATAAACTAATCTTGCGGCGGAGTTTTTCCATTTTGCGGGCATCAGTGCTATACTCCGTAAGTTCATCTTCTGCCATTTTTAGCAGTCGTTCTAATTGTGACATAGTAGATTAAGTTTTTTGACTGTATTAGAGCTATTATTCTATATTTGTGGACAACAAGATCCCCAACTTCTTAGAGGGTGTTTGAAAAGTTATGGAACTGGATTTTTATTGTTTCCCCCCTTTACAAGGGGGGACTAAGGGGGGTAGCAATGTGATGAAAATTACGGAATACCACTTTTCAAACAACTTCTTAGAGAGGTCGGGGACCTAACTCGAAAAACACCTCAAGAACATCATGAAAAAAACTTGGTTTCGATTAGGCATAATAGGCATATTTCTACTTTCCTTGAGTTTACGTTTTTGGGGAATCAGCCGATTTAATACTTTAGTATTTGATGAAGTTTATTTTGCCAAATTTGGTAACAACTATCTTACTCATACACCATTTTTTAATGCTCATCCACCATTCAGCCAATATTTGATCGGGTTGGGGATTTGGATTAGTAAATACATTCCCCTTGGTCGAGATACTGTAAATAGTCTCACAGATTCTTTATTATCTCCTTGGAATTATCGGTGGGTAAATGCGCTAACTGGTTCATTAATTCCCGTAGTCATAACTTTATTAACTTATCAATTTAGTTATCGTCATCGGTTTGCTTTATTGGCAGGATTTTTTACAGCTTGTGATGGCTTATTTTTAGTAGAATCTCGTTATGCTTTAAGTAATGTCTATATAGTTATCTTTGGTTTACTCGGACAATGGTTATTATTATTAGCATTAGAAAAGCAAAAACGGTGGTTTTGGTTAATTCTCTCTGGAATCAGTTTTGGTGCTTGTATTGGCACAAAATGGAATGGTTTATGGTTTTTAACTGGTGCTTATGGTGGATGGATAGCAGCTTGGATAATTCGCTGGTTACAATCATTTGATCATACATCTCGCGTGCCATTATTTTCTTATTTACACTTTTTTAATCACCCTAATAATTCCCCAACTGATACCATAAAATCACCCTTGCAAAATCTGACAAAAATAAATATTTGGCAGATGTTTTCCTATTTAGGAATTATTCCGGCAGTTATTTATAGTCTGATTTGGATTCCTCATCTCCAACTTGATAAAAGATATGGATTTATTGAAGTTCATAAACAAATTTTACACTTTCATCTCCAATTAGGTGGAAATAGTCCTAGCGTTCATCCTTATTGCGCTGCATGGTACAAATGGCCATTGTTAACTCGACCAATGGCTTATTATTATCAAACTGCTCAAAGTACCAAGAATTCCTTACCTGTCTTTGGACCGCCCTTACCTGATGGTGCTGGTAAAGTAATTTATGATGTTCATGCTATGGGGAATCCTTTTTTATGGTGGTTTGGTTTAGCGGCGATGATCTTTGTAATTGCCATGATAATCATCAAAATTACGATGCCGGCAATAGAAAAAAAGCGGTTATTTATCCCGAAAAATCTCACCATTGATACTTGGATTGGCTTATTTTTAGTCATAAATTATGGAGCTAATCTCCTCCCTTGGGTGGAGGTAACAAGGTGTACTTTCATCTACCATTATATGTCTGCGGTTGTTTTTACATTTATAGCGATCGCTTGGTTTGTTGATCAATGTCTACTTAGTTATTATCGGCAAATTCGGGCAGTAGGTGTGACTATAACTTTTATCATTGTCGCTGCCTTTATTTTCTGGATGCCTATTTATCTAGGTTTACCCATGTCTCCTGATGGTTATAGAATGCGGATGTGGTTTAGTTCCTGGATTTAGTTAAAAGTAGGAATAATGAAAGATTGAACGCAGATAAACGCAGATAAACGCAGATAAATTAATGAATTAATGGCATTGCTGACTTGAAGTATGAAATTAGAGCGAAACACAATTCATACCTTCATTATGCAAAGACGAATTAATTTCATGGTTTTGTGCAGCCACACATAAAATTGAAATTTCTTAATTCTTAATATATATACACAAATGCTGTAGCTTGAATCATATTACTTTTTACATTTCTTATCTATATATTTGGGAACAGTTAGTTCTTCTGTGTAAGAATAGCAGGTAAGAGCAACTATAAATATAGACTTTGCCATTATCAAAGCTACTAAACTCAAGAGAATTTTTAGAGGTGTGAGGAATTAAGATGAAATCTACATATTTTATTCTCCAAAATTATCGGGGAAGGGTTTTATGGATATCAATATCAAGCAGCAACATATTAATATCACTAGCTTAAAAGAAGCAGCGATACATCTGAATAGTGAAATTCAGTCTTATGGGATTTTATTGGTCTTACAAGAGCCTGATTTACAAATATTACAAGTTAGTCGAAACACTTTCAGCACTTTTGGCATATCTCCAGAAGATATGGTGCAACAGAAATTAGAAGATCTACTAGATCCTTACCAAGTTCAAAAAATTAAATTTTGGTTATCAGAAGAAAGTCTTGATTTTATTAATCCTAGCAAAATCTGGATTAAGAAACAAGGAGATGAATATACAGTATTTGATGCAGTTTTTTATCGTAATTCCGAAGGATTTTTAATCTTAGAATTAGAACCTACTGCATCTGGAGAAAATATTCCCTTTTTAAGTTTTTATCATTTAGCTACATCCTCAGCTAATCGCTTAGAAAAAAGTAAAAGTATCCGCGATTCTAGTCAAATCATTGTGCAAGAAATCCGCAAAATGACCGGATTTGACAGAGTGATGTTATATAAATTTAGTGATGATGGCCATGGTTCTGTAATTGCTGAAGAAAAAACAGATGCTTTAGAGTCTTATTTAGGATTACATTATCCAGAATCAGATATTCCTCAGCCAGCACGACAATTATTTTTAGAAAACTCGATTAGAATTATCCCCGATACAAACGTTCAATTATCAGCCGAACTTTTTCCTAAAATTAACCCAGTTAGCGGTAAACCCATTGATTTAACTAATTCAATTCTCAGAAGTCCTGCACCCTGTCATCTAGAATATTTACATAATATGGGCGTGGCTGCATCTTTGACAATTTCCTTAATTAAAGATCACAAACTTTGGGGTTTAATTGCTTGTCATCATCAATCACCTAAATACGTTTCCTATGAATTACGGAAAGCCTGTGAATTTTTAGGAAGAATCATATTTTCAGAAATTTCTGGAAAGGAAGAAACAGAAGACTACGACTATCAAATAAGTTTAAAACAAGTTCAATCACTATTGGTTGAATATATGTCTCAAGCAGAGAACTTTATTGATGGTTTAGTCAAAAATCAAATAAATCTGCTCAATTTAACTAATGCTGAAGGTGCAGCAATCTATTTTGCTGGAAAATATACTCTGATTGGTAATACTCCTCAAGAGGAAGAACTAAATTTTTTAGGAGAATGGCTGAGAAATAATGTCAAAGATGAGGTATTTTCCACAAATTTCTTACCTAGTATTTATCCAGCCGCGATGAGCTTTAAAAATGTCGCTAGTGGTTTATTAGCTATTCCCATTTCCAAGCAAAATTATGTATTATGGTTTCGACCAGAAGTCATTCAAACTGTAAATTGGGGTGGAAATCCCCATCAGGCTTTTTCAGTTGATCAATCTGAAGGAAATATCCGGTTATGTCCCCGTAAATCATTTGACTTATGGAAAGAAATAGTGCAGTTAACATCTTTACCTTGGCAAAATGTAGAAATCAAAGCTGCATTAGAATTACGAAAATCAATCATCAATATTGTCTTACGTCAAGCTGATGAATTAGCTCAATTAGCTGAAGATCTACAACGTTCTAATGCAGAATTGAAAAAATTTGCGGCTCTACCGCTCCCTTTATGATATTTTCGGTAAAATATCCCTGAAACCTTATTAATTTAGATTAAACCCATGTACACCAATGGTTTTGGATATATTAAAAGGATGTTTGATCATAAGGGGAACGGTAGAACCAAATTTGCCTATGTCGCTTCCCATGATTTGCAAGAACCACTCAATCAAGTAGGTAATTATGTACAACTTTTAGAAATGCGCTATGAATCAGAACTAGACGCAGATGGAAAAGAGTTTATTGGTTATGTTGTCGAAGGTGTAAGTTTGATGCAGAAGTTGATTGATGACGTACTCGCATATTCCAAAGTAGATACATTAGGAATTGCTTTTCAAGTCACGGAAGTAGAAACAGCTTTAAATCGGACTTTGAAGAATTTACGTCAACGCATTGGGGAAACCGGCGCAATTATTACCCATGATCCTTTACCCACAGTTATGGCTGATGAAACACAATTAATTCAGCTATTTTTGAACCTCATTGGTAACGCTATCAAATTCCGCAGCAGTCAACCACCAAAGATTCATATTAGTGCGAAAAGATTGGAGGATGAATGGTTATTTTCAGTTCAAGATAATGGAATTGGGTTAGATCCACAATTTAGCGATCGCATTTTTATTATCTTCCAACGTTTACACACTAGAGACGAATATCCAGGTACAGGAATGGGTTTGGCTATTTGTAAAAAAATCATCGAATGTCATCGTGGACGAATCTGGGTAGAGTCCCAACTCGGTCAGGGTACAACTTTCTACTTTACCATTCCCGTCAGAGGTTGTGATCATGAGCATCGAAATGACAGGAACACACAAAATAATCTTTTTAGTGGAGGACAATAAAGCTGATTTTCGTCTTATTCAAGAAGCCTTAAAAACCAGTTCATTGCCTCATCAAGTAGTCACAGTTCCAGATGGTGTAGAAGCTATGGCTTACCTCCATCAAGAAGGAGAATATGCTAATGCACAACGCCCTGATTTAATTTTATTAGATTTGAATTTACCCAGAAAAGATGGGAGAGAGGTATTAGCAGAAATTAAATCTGATCCTCAACTAAAACGCATTCCTGTCATCATTTTGACGAGCTCAAAAAATAAAGATGACATTTTTCATAGTTACGACTTACACGCTAATTGTTATATTACCAAATCTCGTAATTTGAGTGAGCTATTCCAAATCATCAAAGGTATTGAAGACTTTTGGTTTTCTACCGCGACCTTACCATTAGAATAACAAGAAAACTACTCAATGTCTAACTTGATAACTAACCCAAAAAAAGTCTACCATACTGAAAACTTGCAAGAGGTAAAACCAGGAAATGATTACTGCAACTTCCACATTAAAAATCCTATTGATTGAAGATAACTTAGCAGAAGCCAGGTTATTACAAGAGTTTATTAAACTCACAAAATCTCAAAATTTTAGTTTAGTTCACGTCCAAAAACTCCAAGACGGAATCAACCAATTAAACAGCGAAAAATACGATGTAATTTTGTTAGATTTAACCCTTCCTGACAGTCAAGGATTAGCTTCCATACCCCAGTTACTCAAGCAAAATCCTAGCAACCCCATCATAGTTCTGACTAACACAAATGATGAAGAACTAGCCATTGAAGCAGTGAGACAAGGAGCGCAAGATTATCTAGTCAAAAGACACGTAAATCCAGATACATTGGTGCGTTCTGTGCGATATGCTATAGAACGTCAACAATTTTTAGAACAATTAAATCAAATTAATCAAACATTAGAAACTCAAGTGGAAGAAAAAACTGCGGAACTTTTGAAATCCCAAGAAATTAATCAGCTTAAATCTGAATTTGTTTCCATACTTTCCCATGATATTCGTAACCCTTTAAATACCATTCTTCTCGCAGCGGGATTACTACAAAGGCATAATCAAGGACAGAAAAATGATGGAGAAATCAATCATTTACAACTGATTCGCTCTGCTATCAAAAATGTATCAAATCTATTAGATGAAGCTTCATTAATTGGTAAATCTGATTCAGGTAAATTATTCTACGAACCACATATACTTGACTTAGAAAAATTATGCTATGAATTAGTACAACAATCTCAATTATTTGCCCAAGAAAAACAGTTGAATTTAATTTTTACCAGTTCCGAAAACTGTTTGGAATATCTGGGAGATGAAACCCTATTAAAGCATATTGTCAGTAATTTACTCAATAATGCCATTAAATATTCACCTCCCGATAGTACAGTCCTATTTGAATTAATCAAACAAGAAAAAACCGTAATTTTGAGATTTCAAGATCAGGGAATTGGGATGACAGAAACCGATCAAAAACAACTATTTCAACCATTTCACAGAGGAGAAAATGTGGGAATCATTCCTGGTAGTGGTTTAGGATTAACAATCGTCAAACAGTGCGTTATAGCCCACAGAGGAGAAATTACAGTTAATAGTCAAGTGGGAGTAGGTTCAA
Source organism: Anabaena sp. AL09 (assembly GCF_001672255.1). Lineage (NCBI taxonomy): Bacteria > Bacillati > Cyanobacteriota > Cyanophyceae > Nostocales > Nostocaceae > Anabaena > Anabaena sp. AL09. Next base: position 17,350 of record NZ_LJOQ01000037.1, on the reverse strand, counting down.
CTTTTACCGTGACTTTGCCGATCACAAAATAGATCCCCGACTTCTTTGAGAAGTCTGGGATCTGGGTATTATTAAACTACAGCTTCTGCTTTTTCCTTAACAGGTACATAAGGTGTTTCTGCACCTTGGGCTAAATATTCAGCTAATTGACTTTCGATTTCATCACGGACAATTTGCCGATATTCCATAAAATGCTCAATGTGAGCGCAAGTAGAAACGTATTGTTCGATTACCTTGGGATTATGCTTGAGAATACTAAAGAAGTGATGCCAGAATTTCCAACGAGTTTCTCGTTTAAATCCTTGTCGCCAAATTACAATAAGTAAAGCTCTGACAACTACCCATTCTGGCATTTTTGCTGGTGCTGTATATTTGGGAGAACCCAACATCATAAAACAGCGATAGGTGCGATCTAAATAAGCAGCAGGGTCATACAAAGCACAGAAAGCTTCCACATATTCCCTAGCCAATTCTTCTAGAGGACGGGTAGGAATGAAATTCATCAATGTAGTTTGATTGATGTTACCATCTTGGTTTTCCCGCAATCTGCCTTCTTTGGTCAACCGATGCCATAAAGCGGTATTGGGTAACGCTTGCAACATCGCAAAGGTAGTCGAAGGGATGGCTGCTAACTCTGCAAAACGGACAATGCGATCGCCTGCACCCGCTTTTTCACCATCAAAACCAATAATAAACCCAGCCATTGGCCGCAGTCCAGTTCTGATAATGGTTTCTACAGATTCAGTTAAGGAACTGCGCGTATTTTGGAATTTCTTAGTTAGTTGTAAACTATCTTCATCTGGGGTTTCAATTCCCAAAAATACCGCTTTAAATCCACAGTCAACCATCAACTCCATCATTTCTTGGTCTTGTGCCAAATCAATGGAAGCTTCTGTGTCAAAATTGAAGGGATATTGATGGTCTGCCATCCAAACTTTTAACTCTTTCAGCAACAATTTCACATTGCGCTTATTGCCAATAAAGTTATCATCCACCATAAACACACCCCGCCGCCAACCTAAATCATAGAGATAATCTAACTCGGCTAAAAGTTGTGCAGGAGTTTTAGTTCTAGGTTTGCGACCATATAAAACAATGATGTCGCAAAATTCGCACTGGAAGGGACAACCCCGCGAAAACTGCACCGACATCATATCATAGGCATTAAACTCTAATAAATCAAAGCGGGGAATGGGTGTACCAGTGACATCAGGCTTTTCAGCAGCCCGGAAAACTCCCGATTTTTCTCCCCGTTGCACAGCTTCCACAAACATGGGTAAAGTCAGTTCCCCTTCATCGAGAATCAGGTAATCTGCCCCTGCTGCTTCCACTTCATGGGGTGTGGAGGTAGGATAAGGACCGCCCAAAGCCACCAATTTACCGCGTCTTTTCGCTTCCCGAATTTGCTCAAGTAAGTCTTGTTTTTGGACAATCATGGCGGAGAAAATCACCATATCTGCCCATGCCCATTCTGCTTCTGTGGCGGCGCGAATGTTACGATCTACAAGTTTAAACTCCCATTCTTGGGGCAAAATTGCCGCTACCGTCACCAAACCCAATGGTGGTAACAATACCTTTCTGTCAACTAGCGCCAGAATTTTCTCATAAGACCAAAAGGTGCTTGGAAATATTGGATAAACTAGCAAAACACGCATAGTATCACCCCTCACGATTTATTTGTTATCTAACTGTAACTAAAATTAAGACTAATTGACTTTTTTATCAAGCCTGTTGTATGGGAGGATGTCTGAATCAGGATAACCAGGATTTAAAGATTTACAGGATGAAGACTGGGATTTCAGTTTAAAGATTGTTAATCCTTTTAAGTCGCGTTCTGAAAATCTGTGTTGTGTGTAATAATAGAGCAATAATTTTGATCGCTTGGTTGATTATGAAAGTAGACTTGGCACCGATTTTTGAACTAGGGTTGTCAGAAAAGCTACAACTTCTGGAAGATTTATGGGATGATATTGCTACGAAATCAGCTAATCTTCCTGTATTAGACTGGCAAAAAGAAGAACTTGCAAAAAGAAAAGCTCTCCATTTACAAGATCCCAGTTTAGCTAGTTCTTGGGAATCAGTAAAAGCAAGAATCCGTAGTAACATAAGTTGCTAGTTAGGGAATTTGTCTGAATCAGGATGTCCAGGATTTAAGGATTTACAGGATGAAGACAGTAATTTTATCACTAATTACATATTATGATTTATACGAGTTGCGACTTAATAATTAGCAACTTAGGTTAATATCATTTTTTATGGATAGTACAAGTTGGGAAAATATTAAATCTAAGTATAAGCTAGGTCAGTTTGTACAGGGTCAAGTAGAATTTCATACACCTTTTGGCGTTTTTGTCAATATTGATGATTCTTTAGTTAAGGGGTTGATCAAAATCCCAGATTTTTTAGATGAAGGGGGGATGAGTTCAGAAATGTATCCAGAAATTGGTACAACTATAGGCGCGGTTGTGGTTGGATATAACGAGAGTAATTGCCGTGAGGTATATTTAAGTTCTAAACCTAGTGTAGTACATAAAGCTCTTGTATCTTTGAAGATTCCTGCTTTAGCTAGTTAGGACTATTGGATTTACAAGTGTAATACAATACAAAAATATTGGTGATAGTAAATTTATAAATTTACCTATTGTCTGTGAAAATCAAACTGGTATCTCTGGAGAAGATGGAATCATGAGGGAATTTTACGATCCAAGAATTGCTACAGATTATCCCGCTTACTTTTGTCGTGGTGTCCAACAAGCAGCGAATTTGCTACATCGACTCAGTTCAAAATACGACAATGGCCATACTCGCAACAAATATAAATTAAAAACTTCTGACTATTTGATCAAAGGTAGTCCTACCAAGATTAGTCAGTGGTTAGACCGTGATTATGATTTCAATGCTCACACTGTTAATGAAATGTTTGAGTTTTTAACTGTTTTATATTATATGAACGTAGTTAAAGATTTTGGACAAAATGAAATTCAACTTAATCGCTCTGAAATTGAGCTTTTAGAGAAGATTGGACAGGGTTATTATAGCGAAGAAATTCATAAACACATTCAAAAATTTGATTTTACAAGTCACGGAAAGACAAATGGTTTCAGGGTTGGTAAGTTGCCAAATATTGATGAAACGATTTGAATGCGATCGCTCCTCTTGTAGAGTGAGATTCTGAGGACTTATACAAAATATCTCTGAAACGTTCTTTCCTTCGCGTTCTTCGTGTCTTCGTGGTTCATTCTTTCTTGACTTCTGCCTTTTTGATTTGCATGAGAGCGATACCTGCGATTAGGAGAGCGATGTTCGCATGGGATAAACTAGAGGAGTGCGATAGCGTAAGCGCTGACTTGTCAGTTCGCCACTTAATTATTGTTAACGTTAAACTTCCCAATCCTCAAACCGTAAACCATTTACCCGGCTAAACTCCCGGACATTATGCGTTACTAATATCAAATTATTTACCATAGCAATAGCCGCAATTTGTAAATCATTAGCACCAATAATAATTCCTTTCGCTGATAATTCTGCACGAATTCTTCCATAAATGAAAGAAGCATCATCATCAAACGGCAATGAAACAAATAACTTGAGAAACTCTTGCTGTCTATCCAGGGTTTTCTCAAAATTATTACTTTTCATCGCCCCATAAAATAACTCACCTTTAACTACAGAACAAACCGCAATATCCGCAAGATTTGTTGATCGTAACCGCTGCCGAATTGCCAAGGACTTACCATTAAGATAACGAGCGCAAACATTAGTATCTAGCAAATAAATCATGCAGCTTCTTCTCTTTGGGCAAAATTATCCTCATTATCAATAACAATAGGATCATCTTGACAACTACCATAAGTTTGTTCAAAAAAACCAGGAGGCCAGCCTAATTCCTCTGGTGATTTTTGCTGAGATTTACCTTTTGTGGATATATCATGTTTTTGTGATTTGAACTGTAAAAACTCAATAAAATTTAAAACCTCCTCCTGTTGTTGAGGGGTTAGATTTTGGACTATTTCTAAAATAGATTTTTGCCTTTCTACTGCTTGAGTCATAATTAACAATCCTCCTCTTCTAAATTTACAACTATTGTAGGTTAGCTAGATGCAAGGAAACTCCACACTATGATTTATTTTATCTAATGTGTTCGGTTGTGGCGGGATATAACGAGAGCGATAGCGCAAGCGCTGACTTGTCAGTTCGCCATAAAGCGCAGAATAACCGAATCTCTTGATAAACTAGAGAAAACATCAGACTATCTGAGCAACTTATCTTATGTTTGCTGAAACCTCCTCAAGATATGTAACACGCAATCCTGAAATTTTAGGTGGAGAGCCAATTATTACAGGAACTCGTACATCCATCCGTGCTATTGTTGGTTTATGGCGATTAGGAATTATGCCGGAAAAAATACCTAATCATTTACCACATTTAACACTGGCACAAGTATTTGATGCCTTGAGTTTTTATTTAGATCATCAAGCAGAAATTAATGATTATATTGAACGAAATCAAATACCTAATGAATTAGTACATCCTGCTGTGAAAGCTGCATTAGGCACAGTATGACTATTTTTGCTGCACTTTATATAGATGAGGATATGTCCGCATTAGTCGCCACCCTTTTGCGTTCTCGTGGTTTGGATGTGACAACCGTTCTTGAACAGCTATTATATGCCTAATTCCTGTGAAAAATTCAGATCACCCTCATAACCATGAACATTAACCTTCAGCTTATTCTAACTCGCCTGAAACAAGAACTCACTGACCTGTATGGAGATCGCTTACAACACCTCACCCTCTTTGGTTCTCAAGCCCGTGGTGATGCAGAACCCGGATCAGATATAGATGTGTTGGTGGTGCTGAAACCTCCTGTTAACCCCGGAGAAGAAATTAAACGCACGGGGAAAGCGATCGCTGATCTTTCCCTAGATTATGATGTTGTCATTAGCTGTCTTTTCATGGACGAAACCCACTATCAAACCCGCAACGGATCTTTGCTTCGTAATATCCGTAAAGAAGGCGTTCTTCTATGACCGACGAACAACGGGAACTCCTCCTCAAAGCCCAACAGAGTTTAGAAGCTGCAAAACTCCTACTCACCAACAACTTCCCAGACTACGCCACCTCCCGCGCCTACTACGCCATGTTCTACATTGCAGAAGCATTTTTAGAAGGTAAGGGACTTTCATTTTCTAAACATTCAGCCGTTATTGCTGCTTTTGGGCGATAATTTGCCAAACCTCAACTAGTCCCAACTAATTTTCATCGTTTCCTAATTGAAGCACAGGAACTGTGAACAACTGGCGACTACGGACAATTGAACGCCGTCACAACAGACCAAGCCGCAGAACAAATTGACCGCGCGGAGGAATTTTTGTCCCTAGCAATTCAGGAGATCGGTGCAATATAAGATTGCTGGACAGTTTCAAATAACTCACCTTTTTTTGTTTGCATGGGAAGCGAGTTCGCATGAGATAAACTGGAGGAGTGCGATCGCCTCTGAAAACTTATAAATCATATCCTATTGCAGCAAACCCTAAAGGCAATGTATTTTTATCACTCATTACCATATATTGTTATTATTTTAAATAATACTGTTTAAATGAAGTTTGAGGTTTTATGATTAAGGCGGTTCAGCAAGACAGCATTAGTACAGCAGAACAGCAAATTGAGGATAGAAGACAAGAAATTGACTATAACACCAGAGAATTCACAATAGAAATTATAGTCAATAAATACTTAGAAAAGGATGATGACGATCTTAGTGAAATTTATGTGCCTGAGTATCAAAGGGAGTTTGTATGGGATGTTACTCGTCAATCTAGATTAATTGAATCTATTGTTCTTGGTTTGCCAATTCCCCTGCTCTTTGTGGCTGAAATTAAAGAATCTGGAAAGCTAGAAATTGTTGATGGCTCTCAGAGAGTTAGAACTCTTGCAGCTTTTATAAAAAACCAGTTGCGATTAAAAAACCTGAGAACATTAGATTCCTTGAATGGGTTCTACTTTAAAGATTTTGCACCATCCCGTCAGAGAAAGGTTAAGAATACTCCTATTAGAATGATTGTTCTTTCAGACAAAGCTAATGAAAGAGTGAGAAATGATATGTTTGACAGAATCAATACTAGTAGCCTTGACCTAACTCCTATGGAAACTAGGAAAGGCGTATATAGAGGTGATTTTATTGATTTTGTTTTTGAATGTTCAAAGCATGAAACTTTTATTAATCTCTGTCCAATTTATAGCTATTTCCAGAGCAGGAATGAAGAAGCTGAACTTGTTCTCAGGTTTTTTGCGTTTTCGGAAACCTATCCAAAGTTCCGTCTCTCTGATGTAAAAAATCATCCTGATCTTGAGCGGACAGGAGTAGCTAGATTTCTTGACGAATATGTAATTTGGAAGAATACCAGTTTTACAAAAGAAGAAGAAAGCCAAAAAATGCGTAATTTTGAGCAAATGTTGGTTTTTGTGGAAAAAACATTCCCAAGTGGTTTCAAAAAATATCATGATTCGGATTCAACTCCACGTCCTTACTTTGAGGCCATCTCAGTTGGTTCTCACTTGGCTCTCAAGCAAAAACCGGATTTAGTTATTACAGACTTATGGCAAACTGGCGAAAAAAATACTCAATCATATTCTTTCCGTATTCCCGTTGGTCGCTATCAAACCCATAAGCCGGAGAATATGCAGCAGAGAATTGACTATGTTAAGGAGAAGCTTCTTAGCCACAGTCTATGAAAGAGTTTATAAGGGACTTTCACAAGCGAGTAGCCGAGATTGATAAATATTTTGAATTGGTAGATAGAATTGAACAGCTTGGGGCTTTTTCTGCTAATTCAATAATTTTTCCTTCAGGCGAGTACACAGTTGATAGTGATATTCAGAAAATTCTAAAATCTCATTGCTATTTACTGTTATACAACTTAATTGAATCTTCTATTAGGAATGGGATAACTGCAATCCATGATGCAATTTTGATTGATGAGTTAACTTACAGAGATTTAAGTCCAAAAATGAAGAAGATATGGACATTAAATGACCTTAGCAAAAGTTTTAGAGATACTTATATTAAGAAGGAAACTATAGCAAATAATCTTCAGGATGCAATTAGATCGGTTTTAGAGAATGAGGTAGTTACCTTAGATCCAACTAATATTCCAATATCGGGTAATCTAGACGCTAAAACCATCAAAGAACTTATAGATATGTATGGTTTTTACGGTAATCTGGGAGTTCCTGCTAAAGAAATAGATGACATCCTTAACTTTGTGGTTAAAATCCGATGTGATTTGGCTCATGGCAATGTTTCATTTTGTGATGCGTCAAATAAAATTATTTGGAATCAGTCAAATAGCAACGCTAATAATAATGAAAAAGTATTTAGATACTTGATTGATGACAAAGAAAATGTGGTTAAGTATTTAACTCATATGCTGCAAAATATTGATAATTATATTGATAATAAAGGATATAAATTATCAGTCTAATAGCGTAATTTTTAACTTTTTCGTTTGCTATTGATATTACTTTAGAGGTTTCAATATATGACAAACCGTGAGCAATTAATCCAAGAACTAGAAAAAGCACCTGATGACCTTGTGCAAATGTTACTAGATTTTTTGCATCGTGTTCAGGCAACACGCAAAGATCATCCCCTGGCAAAATTTGCAGGGATTTTAAGCGACGCAGAAGCCGCAGAGATAAAACAGTCAATTGCTGAATGTCGGCGGGTAGATGCAAAGGAGTGGTGAAATTGCTCTAATATTTATTTCCTAGCTTTCACGCCGCTAATTTTCAAAACATCACTCATCGTTGCACAGTAATTTGGTAAATTGAAACTGCTAGGATTAATGGCATTAGCATAGCTAAAATGACGATAATTCATACAGAATCGATCCCAAGCCGCCATTTGAATGCGGAATAAAACAATAATCACATTGGCTAAACCTAAAGATAGAGGAATGCGGAAATAAATCCTTTTATTTAAATAAGCACACACTTCTTCAATGGCTTGATTAGCAGTTAATGCTGATTGTCCTAAAACAAATCGGCGTGGATCTCCCTGTTGTGGGGGATAATCAATTAAATATTGGATAACTGTGGCAATATCTTTACCATGAATAAAGTGAAAACTACTATCTGCTTGTAAAAAACGAATGAGATTAATATAGTTAGTAACTTCAGGAATACCAGATGTGAGATGAGAATAAGGTTTTTTATCATCACCACCTAATACTAAGGTAGGAAAAACTGTGGTAATTTTGGGAAAAATTGCTAATTTTTCAATTTGATGTAAACAATCATATTTAGAACGGATATAATCTGTCCCAATTTCTCCCGCTTCTTTAAGTGGTTTATTATCGTTGTTCAAAACACTCGCAGTGGAAAAATAAATTACCTGTTCACATTTTTCAGGATTTAACAAACTCATTAATTCTAGAGTTTTGAAGACATTAATATCAAAAATGCCCTCACCACCCCAAGAAGTGGCTGTTAATACGGCAATATCAATAGTTTTAAGTAAATCAGAGAATTTACCAATCTCTTTCATATCACCTTGGAGAATAGTAATACCGGGACGGGCTGTAGTATCAACTTGGAGTTTATTGGGGTTTCTAACCAGTAAATACAATTCGTGGTTAGTATTTTGAATTAAGGCTTCGCTGATATAGTGACCAATACAGCCACTTGCACCCGTGATTAAAATACGTTTTTTAGTCATTGATGTTTGATTTTGGGTTGTTTGGGGATGATAGAAGTTGGTGTACAATTATAGCATAATTTTGATTTTAGGAGATAGATCCCCGACTTCTCTAAGGAGTCGGGGATCTGGGTGTTAGTTGATTTATCTAAGTTTTTAAATGAACTACTCCAGATATACAGGACAGAGACCATTTGTATTTTTTGGTTGCTAAGAGGGTTATTTTACTAAATCCAAGCGTTTTCATAGTCAGAAAAGTTTTGGATTTTTTCAATTAAATCTAAATACCTTTTCCACGGGGAATATTGATCAGGATGATCTAATTTATAAATTTTACAATATAAGATAAACCAAGCTAGGTAAATAATATTTTTCCGTTCATTATTAGGTAATTTATTAAAATTATCGGCTCTACCGCTCCCTTTATGATATTTTCGGTAAAATATCCCTGAAACCCCTACACCGATTGCTTATTAATTTAGATTAAACCCATGTACACCAATGGTTTTGGATATATTAAAAGGATGTTTGATCATAAGGGGAACGGTAGAACCAAATTATCAATCATCTGTAGATGAGTTGGAATATATTCTACATCTTCAATATTTAGTTTTTGATCGCTCTTTTCAATTTGCGATTTAACCTTTTCTTTATAGCCATCATTACGAATTTGATGGATAAGTTTACCATAGATATTTATGATATCATGACTGCTTGTATGATCATAATCATCCAAATGGTATTTACTTAAAAAATCAACAATGTCAAACAAATTAAGATTTTTTTCTTTATCTAAGTTAGACATTAAATATGTTAAGTTGTCATTTGTGATCATTGAAATAGCTACATCTTTTCCAAAGTTCAATACCTTTGAAATTGTAATATCTCCTGCTGTTCGGTTTGAGGAGTTAACATTTGTTCCTGTAAAAGTTCCGGTTTTTCCTCTGTTTGGGGTGTTACCGTCTCCTGTGGGGTTGCTTCGATTTTCTGAGGTTGGATCACTTGAATTTCTGGTATTGTTTCCAACTGGTTTTGGATTTGTAATATCTTCTCCTGTTGCAGTTCTAGGATTTGTTCTAACTGAGGTTGGGGTGTTACCGTCTCCTGTGGGGTTGCTTCGATTTTCTGAGGTTGGATCTTCAACTGTTTCATATTTACCACTACCAATATGATTATTAGGATTACTATTATTCCCACTATTAATAATAACGGTAGAGGATTCTTGTGGTTTTTTCGTTCTTGTGTTTCCTGTATTTCGAGTGGTTGAGTTTCCGTTTTTTTTTGCGGTTCTATTTTTGGTATTTTTATCTTTACAGGTTCTTGTACATTACTTGCAAAACCTCTCCAAACTGCTACATTATGTAAAATTGTATTATTGCTTAAATAGTCTGTTACTACAACTAAAACACCATCTTTTTTTTCACCATTATAACTATCCCATTTCTTTGGAAGATGAGATTTTCTCAACTCTGCTGATAACTCATCTAAGTATTGATCTGATTTCGCTTCTATCAGATATTTATACTTGATTTCTACATTATCTAAAAATATTTGCTGATAGTCAGTCTTCAGATTTTCAATAAATTGATTAATTAACTCCATATCAACTTTAAATTCTTCCAACTGATGAAAACTTATAGCTGTCTCTATCATGTGATTAAATCTAGCATCTTGATTTAAAAAACTTTGAATTGCACTATCAGCAATCATCCTCACAATTTGCTCATTTTCTGATGTATCATCGAATGTCCATACAATCAAATTTAATACTCTTCTTCCTAATTCTTCAGAACGTTTTGCTGATTCAATTCCGCTAACTTCTAATAAGAGTTTACCATCTTTTCTAAATATCAATAATGATGGTTTATATTCATCAATTAAATCATTCACAAAAAATCTTTGCTGACTTTCTGTTTCCCAAACTTTGACATTAATTAAATCAGGAGTATCTACCAAAGGTTGATTTTCTGGACTTTGAATATGTCTCCAATGAATACCTGTTTTACCTTTAGCTGAGGTTTTGACATAAAGATCAAAGTGAATATCGAAGTTCATAAATTAATGCTCCTTTTGATGAATAAAAAAGTATTGTGAAACTAAAAAATACTTTGAGGAAATTCTAACCATTTATGTCCTTGCAGAATCGCAAAACCATCATTATTTTTACATCCCATTGTAAATCTAAACAAAGCATTATTAAAAGCTGTAATCTGTTCTTGGGTAGCTTGAATATTTTCGGTAGTAGATTTAATATTAAATTGAATTTCCTGAACTTTATTTTGGTTCTGATCTAAATCATCTTTTGCTTGATAATAAATAGCTTCCCTATCATCAAACACATTAGCTATAGTTCTAAAAAACCACCACATACTATTGCGCTTATCTAAAATTCGTTTTTCTTCTTCATATCCTCTTTTGGCATTATTTAATTTATTATTATCTACAGACAATTGAGTTTCTAAGTTAATTAGGTTTTTCTGTTCTTGTTCTAAAAATCGTTTTTTATTCTCCAAAAAAACATTAATCAAAAATAACATAATATATCTTAATGGTTGATCACCATCTTTTGGTTCATAAGGTGCATTAATGGGAGTTTTATAATAATGAAATTTGGTAAAACCATCATTGTCAGTTCTATGATATGCAAAAACTACGTTACCAATAGTTTGCACAGGAGTTACAACGATAGATACTTTATTCAGTAAAGAATCTGATTTCACAAAATCCAACAATTCACTATATCCCATTTTTACATGAGATAAAAGATTTTCTGCATCTTTGGATGTTTGTGTATATGTTTCACATTTCACTGGGGCTAAAATTATTAATCTGGGAGATTTTACATTACTAAAAGCATCTTTTAATAATCTCGTTATCTGTTGAGGATTATTTTTTTCTTCATGCCATGTACCAATTTCTCCATAACTTACCATACCTGTTTTTTTCTGCATTAATGCTGTAGCATCAATAGGAATAAGTATAGCATCACAGTCATTAAGTTGTTGTTTAATATATTCTTCTTGATTAGAGGTAGCTGTAGGACTAAAATATTCTCCAGAGGGATCTGTAAATCTTAGCTTCATGAATTTTTTCGCACTACTACCTATCTCAAAGGTAAAACCTTGATCATTCCAAGGATTATCTTTCGGCTGGGTAGGTGTCACTTGTTTTTTAACACGAGGATCGATATTTCTCAAAATATTTTTACATTCATCTATCGCTGCTAATACTGCGCCATTTTCTACCCAAGTTTGTAAATTCGCTCGTTCAAAAGTTTTGTGAAATTCTTCGTGCATTGCTGCTAATATACTGGTTTTGCCAATACCTCTAGGAGCAACCATAATAATTTTGGTTCTACCGTTCCCCTTATGATCAAACATCCTTTTAATATATCCAAAACCATTGGTGTACATGGGTTTAATCTAAATTAATAAGC
>NZ_LJOQ01000037.1:1748-5069 GCF_001672255.1 Anabaena sp. AL09 | reverse complement strand
TTATTGTTTCCCCCCTTTACAAGGGGGGACTAAGGGGGGTAGCAATGTGATGAAAATTACGGAATACCACTTTTCAAACATCCTCTAAAATTGTTATTTCTAACGCACCCTACAGAGTATTAACTATTAAATCACTACTGAGCAAAGTAAAATAATTCTAATTTATTCACTGCTGTAACTTCATTTACTAAGTCTAACCATTCTTTTCGCAGTTGTCTATCCTCTTCTTTTTGTCCAAAAATATCTGCCCAAATTTTTCCGCGCACTCCTCTGAGGAAGTTTTTCCATTCTTTTTGAATGTCTTTTTGACGGATGACATTATCAATAAATTCTTCTACCATTGCATACAAAGCTTCATTGGGTTCAATCATTAATTCTTCTAATGTCGGTTTAATGGTATTAATGGCTTTGTCATAGTCAATTTCTAAAGCTGTGAAAATTTCGTCAGCAGTGGTATCTTTGGTTAATGCTAAAGTTTGATTTTTGGTTTGAGAAATTCCCCCAAATTCCCCAGTTATGGCACTAATATTAGTTAGTCCATCTAAATGTTGTCGAATCCGGGGTAAAATTAAACCGCGATATGATAATGTAAATTCGGCGATAATGGCAAATCCTGGTTTTAATTTTGCAAATCTTTCAGGAATTATATTAGCTACGTCTTGGAAAAATTCTGAACCTTGTTTATTACTAATAAACCCTAAACTTCCTTTTTCTTTAAATAGGTTAACTACTTGATTTTTGGCTAATTCTACTGTTGCTTTAAGGTTGTCATCTAAGGATAAAAACCGATGAGAGATTAATACTCTCAATTCATCTTGATAGTCAGGATAAGCGCGAAATACGCTCATGGCTTTAATACTATTTTTGATTTCTTCAAGAGCGGTTTCTTTGGATAAAATGCCTTTGTCTATTTCACATTTTTCAATCGCAGCAATGAAACCATTGTATAGTTCTTCATTAGGTGCTTGTCGCTGATACCATAATTGAGTTCTCAGTTCTTGTAATGCTAAAGAAACTTCTTGCCACCACCCACTATCACTATTTCCAAATGTCCTGCTCTCCCCACGACTCCAATATTTAATGTATTGCGAGAAAATCGGTTTTTGAGTTTAGTTAAAGCGTTTAATTCTGTGGTAATTTTGTCCTGAATATTAGTTAAATTAATTTCATTTAGTTTACCAATTATTTGTACATCATTGATTTTTTCTAAGCTATCCTTGCGTTTTGCTTCTAGTATTTCTAAGGTGGTGGAGAGGGTTTTTAAGTGTTTTTCCACCTGAGTAATTGTTTCACTCCACTGGTGACGATTATTAATAATCGTGGTGATGCGTGTATTTCTATCCATAATATACTTGATTTATATTCAGTAAACCCAGTATAGTTATCACTGGGATTTAAGTAAATACATTACGCTTTAAAACAATATTAATTTTTTATAAACAAAAAACAATTACAGCTATAGATAGCAATTTTCGGCTTTGTGAGGTACATAATTAAGTAGGTAAACAGAAAAAATTAAAGGTATATGACGAAATGTAAATTCAATGAATGCCTTGCAAATAGGTCGTTTCACGGTTTTCACAAAACTAAACATATATCGTTTTTATTATGTTTACCTACTTACTCTACCTGCGCTTATTAAAGGGAGGGTTAGGCACGGATGTAGGTCATTTAGCCGAAATCTGCTGTAGCAATTTTTCTGTTCTGCGTTTAATTAAAAATCAGGTGGGCATTGCCCACCCTACATATTATACCAAAGCGTTGAGGTTTTTGGCAGTTTCAAAGAAGAAAGCCACATTTTCTTCTGGTGTTTCTGGTAATACACCATGACCGAGATTGAGGATATGTCCCCAGTTGCCGGCTTTGCGAACGGTGTCCAAAACACGCTCGCGGATAAATTCCTTAGAACCAAATAACACACCCGGATCAAGATTACCCTGTACTTTTACGTGCTTACCTAATCTGGCTCTAGCATCTGCCATATCTACTGTCCAATCTACAGTAATAATATCAGCACCAGAGGTAGCCATTCTTTCTAAAAGTCCCGCACTACCTGTCACCAACAAAATTAATGGTGTGTCAGGATGAGTAGCTTTAACTTTCTCGAACACCATTTTCTGATAAGGTAGCGCAAAGGTATCATAATCTTGAGGGCTTAATTGTCCTGCCCAAGAATCGAACATTTGTACTACTTGAGCGCCACAATCAATTTGATAGCGGACATAATCAGCAATAGAATCTGCTAATTTTGTGAGTAGCTGATGGAGAATTGTCGGATCTGAGAAGGCCATGTTCTTGATGATGGAATAGGTTTTAGAACCCTTACCTTCCACCGCATAAGCTGCTAAAGTCCAAGGTGCGCCAACAAAGCCTAACACCGTTGATTGATTGCCTACTTCCTGCCGTAATGCTTGCAAAATCGTTCTGATAAACGGCAGTGCTGCTTCTGGTTCTAGAGGACGCAGTTGTTCAATTTGTTCTTGAGTGCGTATGGGCGAATAAATAATCGGTCCCTTCCCTTCCGCAATATCCATCTCAATCCCCATTCCTGGTAAGGGGGTGACAATATCGGAAAACAAAATTACTCCGTCGGGTTGGAAAGCTCTCCAGGGTTGGAGGGAAACTTCGATTGCTACTTCGGGAATTTCCGAGCGATCGCGGAATGAAGGATATTTGTCCCGCAAATCCCGGTATGCTTGCATATAGCGTCCCGCTTGTCGCATCATCCATACAGGGGGACGATTTACTTGTTCACCACGAGCGGCCCTAAGGAGGAGAGGAGCCGTTAAGGAAACACCCATTTAACACTTCGTCCTAAGTCACTTTTATATTTCACCATATAGCTTACCATCCTCCGATTCCCCTTGATCTGCCTATCTATACAGGTCTTAAGGTTGCTTGACTTAACTTAACAAAACGTTACGATTTTCTTTTCAAATCTGGAATCTGGAATTGTAGATTTGAAAATTTTTACAACTAGGGAACTGGATTATAAAATTAAGACAGATTAATAATTGCTATCTCAAGCATTATTCTAACACACAAGCGTTGGTTATTATCTTATTGGTTGGGTATCTTAGCTGCTCTTTTATTCAATTCATAAATGAGATAAACATAAAATGCACAATTTTTTAAATTTCAAAAAAGAAAAATTACTGCGTCAATAACTCCCCCACCGTTCTGATGTTATTGATGATTATTGATTTCAAACAAAGATGCAAAATTATTCTTAAGTAGGTCGGCGTTAAAGAATCAATCTATGTAACGAAATATAAATTAACGAATACCTTATAAATAGGGTGTTTCACGGTTTTTACAAAA
>NZ_LJOQ01000037.1:0-1653 GCF_001672255.1 Anabaena sp. AL09 | reverse complement strand
TTAAACCATCACGATGACTCTGAAAAAATCAATCAAACGATAAATACCGATTCCTTCGTTTATACACAAAAATGGTGTTTTGTCAAGATAACTTAGATGCGTTTCCCCTGGTATGATGAACACAGTAGCAGAGGGATAAAACCAGAAGTTAATTTTTCCTAAACTTTGGTAAATAGCCATTAAACATAGTTTAACAATGAATTATGGCTAAATTCTGACTTCTAAATTTTTGCTAATTTGAAGTAGTTTAAATCATTAAATATTAGAGAAAATAGGGGAAATCAGTAATTAAGCTGCTCACTACAAGCATATCCTCAATATTCTTAAACTTGACTTTATCTAAACCTAGTGTAATAGTATTACTATATTTTTAGTGGGTAGCCTAATCCAAATTCATGAAAGCTGAATTTGAAGCGGAGGAACCAAGTATTTGGGGCTAATCTTATGAGAGACACCTTCCAGTCTTAGCCCGTCAGCTAACTCCGTCGGCAATGGAAGGAACCTCCAAAACTTTGGCTGTAACACCAGTTATGATTGGGGCTTCCTTAATCAATTGCGGATTTTGGATTTAAGATAAATCTAATATCTAAAATTGTTATCCCTGCTTCTCGTTGGTTAATCGTTTCAAGGGAGAGAAGTTAAAACTGTGAAAATCAAAACAATGTTGGCACGTTTGCAAAGTGCGATAGGTCGTGATGACTTAATTGAACAAATGGTGCTATTACCAGAAACTCAAAAATCATTTGCTAAAAGAGGTTCCCAGACAAAATCAGCTAACTTAATTGTCGGCTATAATGGTTCACCTCAAAGTCATACAGCCCTAGATATTGCCTGTTGGATTGCCCACCAAACGAGTTTAGCAACTAACTCGCAAGTTACAGTTCAAGCTGTTTATGTAGTAGAAGAAAACTGCAATTATCAGTATGTTGATATATTCAATGTTGCTGATAATAAAGCTCAATTAGAATGCCAATTAAGTAATATATCAAAGCCAGTCACGTTGCGATTAAATCAACCCAAAGGAACAGCAATTTTACCGCAGTTAGAAAGAGAATCGAGAACTTATCTCCAGGAAGCAGATAGAATTCTTTGGCAAGCAAAAACTTTAGCCGAAGAATGGCAGGGTTCATTTAAATCTCATTTACGGTTTGGTAACATTGTTAAAGAACTTAATCAGGTTGTGGAATTAGAAACTGCTGATATTCTATTTTTAGGCTGCAAATCTATCAATCATCCGCTGATTGAAACACTAGGTCATAATTTTCCTTGTGCAGTTTTAGGTATTCCTAATTGTATTGATGAATAATCTCGGTTTTCAATTACAGTAATTTGAAATTCCATTCTTAAAGAGGAAACAGAGAACTGACAAAAGGGTGGGGTCTAAATCTCCACCCAAAACTTGCTACTTACAGCACTTTCCGGCGCACAAATATTTGTACTGAGTTTTTTCATAATTAAAAATACTTAAAAAGCCTGTATCGTCTCCTTTTTAATTATTAATTTTTAATTCTGCCCTGCGGTACTAGCCAATTTTTAAGCGATAATAGGAACATAAGAGAATGGAGTAAAGAATAGGACATCAAATCTTCAGACATCTATTGACATTTTCCGACAATAGGTTCATAATATTAAATATATACGAGAGTTTTGTAG